>CAYFVX010000314.1:0-5677 GCA_964346425.1 uncultured Chloroflexaceae bacterium
TTCAGGATAGAAAACATCGGTTTCAGATGTGTGTTGCAGGTCAATGGTCATCGTGTCCCTCCTTCCTGCAGGATTCTCAATTGCACGGATCGCACCCAGGAACTATTGAACATGTTGTGGTAGATGGGATTACGAACACGTAATATCTTCTGGTTGTCTACTTTCACCAGACCACTTAGTAGGAGCGCACATTTCCCCGGGGCAAACTCGTTCGCCAGTACATGCTTTTCTGTCAAAATGGTTTGATAAAGATTGAGCAGGTGAAGTGCATCTTCCCCCGCCAAAATCCGCTTCTGCACAAGAAGATGATGATGGTTCGGCTATGTGTTGCAGCAAGACGTCGGTGAGGAAATCGACAAACCGTTGCAGGGCAGACAAATGGCTCTGCTGCTGCCACCAGTCAGCATAATCAACTGGATGGTTCTTGTGGCTGATAAAGATGCGTGCCAGAAGTAGCTCCTTGTCCCTGTGCCTCATTCCTATGTAAAGCATTATACCAGGAAACGAAAAGGGACGATATTACTTGCGCGGCAAAAACTTATGCTTGAGCAACTTCCAGGTGCTCACATTTGCCTGGACCGGGGGTTTTGCAGGCGGGGATAGTGCAGGTTGTGCTGCTGGTTGCTGCTCCTGCAACGGCGTGCCCAGCGCAAGTATCACTTGCATCATGGACGGCTTCCATTGCTCTTCGTGGCGGAAATCAAAAAGCGGAACATGAACATTGTGCAGCAGTTCGGGCAATTCGACCGGCTCGCGTAGTAAGACGAGCATACGCTCCTGCCGCTTGTCTGCACCCAATGTCCGCTTCAGCAGACGTTCAAACGCGGACCATTCATTCGCCAGCCATTCGGCGGTAACGACTGCCAGCACAAACCGGCTCTGCTGCACGGCCCGTTCAATACTCACCCAGAACGGCTCACTCAGCGCAACGACCTGTTCTGCCCGTGCAACCCGAAAATCTGCGGCGTGCAGTTGGGGTAGCAGATACCATTCAACCCACGGTTGCTCAGTATCGTGGTAACTGACAAATACATCGTAAAACAAAGAAACGTTATTCACCTTGCCTGAGCACTCCAACGTTCCAACGCTTCAACGTTCCAACGCTTCAACGCTTCAACGCTTCAACGCTGAGCCAAAACCAGGCGCACAAAATGCATACGCCCCAGTTCTTCACCAACCACAATGATCCCATTCATACCAAAGCCACAGGAAATCAGCGGACCTTCAGCGGTAAAACTGGCGACTATCTGCGTCGTCTCAATATCCCAAACTTTCAGGGTACCATCCTCGCAGGCAACCGCCACATACTGCTCATCTGGACTGAGCGCAATACTGTTGATACCACACACCTGCTCTGCAAAAGAGCCAAGCAATGAGCCGCTTGCCAGGTCCCACCGTTTTACTGTGCCATCCGCAGACGCAGAAATCACCTGCTGCTCATGCTTCCTGAGCGCAAGCCCGGTCACTTTTGCGCTATGCACCGGTAGCATCTGCAGCAACGAACCACTCAACATACTATACACACAGAGCGACCCATCGCCAGCCCCCAGCAACAACCGCTGCCCATCAGACAGCACGTGCATGTTGGAGAACCCACCAGGATAATCCTGCAATTCTAGCGTCTGGATACGTTCGCCGGTTTCCAGATCCCACAACGAGAGAAAATGCTCATCTGATACAGAAACTGCCCGTGCTCCACCCGGCAATAGAGCGACCGCCATAATCCAATCTTCGTGATTTGCCAGCGCACCCGGCATCGTCCCCGATTCAAGGTTCCACACCCGGAGGGGTTCATCATAGGATGCCGAAAGAATTTGCTTGCTATCCGGCAACACGGCCATAGCGTTTAATGCACTCCGCGGCACATGAATAGTGCGCAACAACCCACCGGAAGCAGTATTCCAGATTTTCAGCGTATTGTCGTGGGAAGCAGAAATGGCAACCGGACGGTCGGGTAATGCGGTGATAGCAATAACGCCAGCCTCATGGCCTTCCACAGAGGAAGGTATCTGTACCCGGCCGACATTCCACATTCTGAGCGTCCCATCATAGGCGGTTGATACCGCGTGCTGTCCATCGAGCGTCAGCGCAACCGAATTGACACCGGCCGTATGTCCCTCAAGCGTTCGCACCAGTGCCTTGCGCTCAACATTCCATACTTTCAAGGTAGTATCGGATGAAGCAGAAACCACTTTGCGACCATCCGCGGTCATCGCAACTGCCAGTATCTCTTTGCTATGCCCTTCCAGCCGCGCAATCACCTCGCGCTGCTCCACATCCCATACGTGCAGCACACGATCAACCGATCCCGTCGCTACACGACACCCGTCCGGAGTAATCGCAACTGCTCGTACCCAATCGTGATGCCCTTCCAGCGAAGCAAGCAGCCGGTTTTGCTCGACATCCCAGACGTAGACTCGCCCATCATCTGAACCTGAAACTGCCCGTTGCCCATCACTACTCAGAGCTACTGCCCGCACGCGATCATCATGCCCTTCCAGGGTGGTGATAAGTTGCCCCTGTTCAATATCCCAGACTTTGAGCGTCATATCATCCGAGGCAGAGATAGCACGACGACCATCAGTGGTTAATGCCACCGACCAGACCCCCGCCGCATGGCTCTCTAACACCACAAGCTCGCAACGTTGCTCAATATCCCAGACACGCAGGGTTTTATCTGCCGAAACAGAAACAGCCTTTCGCCCATCCGCAGTTACCGCCACTGCCCACACGCGGTCTGTGTGTCCCTCCAGGGTAGCTCTCAACTCACCGTATTCCATATCCCAGACTTTTACATTGAGATCGGAAGCGGTTACCGCATAGCGACCATAGGCCGTCAATGCCACCGCCACCGGTACATCGCTCGCACTTTCGATAGTTTGCAGCAATTGTCGGCCCGGTGGTGTCAGGCTGGCCGTAAGCGGATAGAGCCACGAAACCTGATGATCGCTGCGTGCCGTAATAGCGTCTAGCATGGTCTGGATGGACGGCGATCCTTCTAGCGAACGCAAACGACCTATCAATTGACCAGCTAACTGGCTTTTATCTTGCACGAGAACAGGGGCCGCCAACCGCAATGTGTCGCGTATCATCAGGTGGGGAGGTGGAGCAGGCGTCTGTGTATTGGGGGGGGGCAACTCAGGGTCAAAGTCCAGAAAGAGCGAATCAAGCGAGGAAAGCTGCAATGCCACCTCATCTTCTTCATCACGTTCAAAAATGATATCGCGACAGCGGTCAAAATCGGCAATCAAGTTGTTAATATCCGTTGCGTGCAGTTTTGCCTCAATCCAGGCAAAATTACACAGAATATCCTGGATTTCTTTGGTATGCCCTGCTTCAGTCAGGTGGTAAGTCAAAGCATTCCACATGTAGTGCTCATCGGGCGGTAACGATGCCCAGAGATGCGCGGATGATGGCAAAGTTTCAGCATGGTCATTGTCGGGCATGGAATCATTTGACGGTTCAGTCGGGTGCTCAAGAGGAAGCAATGTTTCGCGAACAGCCTCAATCAACATATGATGGAGAGTACGCACATTACCGGCCTGGCGGCAAATATATTCCAGTTGCACATCATGCAGACGCACTCGCCACTCTTCATCCACAGCAATCAGCGAACGCGCCATAAGCGTATCAAACGTATCCTGGATTTCTTCATCATTCAGCCCATCAGCTTTCCAGAGCATCTGGACAACATGCTCAGGTACCGGTATCTCTTCGGGAAAAATAGCCAGCGACAGATAGTGCTGTTGCACGTGACGCTCCAGAGATTCAACGCTTACATGGATTGCTCGCATCAGATTGGGGTAGGGGTAATCTGGAAACTTTTTACCAAGCTTTTCCAGGTCTGTTGAGCGCAGACGATGCAGTACCCCATTCCAGCGTGTAGGATTTTCCCGAATGATCGCGCCGATCATTGCCAATGCCAGCGGAACATTGCCACATTCACGTGCCAGGCGCGAAGCAGGGGCCGGCAGTTTTTCCATCCCCACGCCAGTCCACAGCGACAACAAGCGCAATGCCTGCTCATCATTCATCACATACATGCGATGCTCGGCACCACCTGTTTTTTGCACCAGATCAGCATTTCGTGTGGTGACCAGCATTCGACAGCGTTGCCCCAGTGCATCAAAGGGGATAAGATGCTCAAGCTCCCACACATCATCCAGTACCAGCAAACACCCACGATCTTTGAGCAAACGACCAAGTCTGGCACGCCCCTCCTGCTCTTCGGTATAGATGCCGGTGGTATCGCCAAGTGCTCTGGCAAGTTGAAATTGCTTGAGACTTATTCTGGGTGATTGCCCGATATGCACCCAGAAAATACCATCTGGAAACGTTTGACGTATTTCTTCATCGCGTACCACGGCAGCAGCAAGGACCGTTTTGCCTATCCCGCCAATGCTTTGGACTCCCACCCGCCAGGTCGTACCAGTGATAAGCACCTTGCTCACATAGGAAAGCAAAACCAGTTTCAATAACGTGATGTCTTCGGGACGTGGCAAAAAATGAGGGGGGAGTTCAGGCACCCCAACAAATTGGTTCTGCATGGGTTCCTGTTGGTGCGAAGAGTGGGAACTCCATTCACCGATTGTCCTTGTTGTACTTTCTTCAGACATACTCATAAGAATACCATTAGTTTCGGAAAGAAACCAATCTGCGACGTTGCGGTGGATTCTCTGTATCTCTGCACATTATACCCTACAACGTACCATATAAATCGCACAACGGCAAACATTGGGGGAATATCCAGCAAAAAGTAAGTCCCTGGCGAAACCCTCAAAGGATGATGGACAGGAATCGTGGACAAGTATCGGACACTTGCCGCAGTCATTGATGTCTCTTGAAAGGGCAATGTGGCACAAAAACATGCTCCTTTGAGCTATATCCTGCTCACGGTTGAAAAACATTCTCCATTTCCCATTTTCTATTCTCCATTCCCTTGCCCCTGCCCCCTGAGGATCGCCAGCCGCCGCTTCTGGGCTATATCTTCCGCGTTGATATGTTTGCCAAAGCTGCGCAGGCCAGCCAGCTCTAGTCCATGCTTTTTCATCAAGCGGTACATTTCCTTCACCTGCTCAACCTGAATATTGCGGCCCACGGTATAATCTGCAAACCAGCCCTCCATCGCCAGCAATGCCGTTTCCGAGAGGCAGGCATACGCGGTACCGGGTGGCAGGTCAATATCAAAACCGAAATCCGGCTCGCCTGGCAAGCGAACCTCGCCGCTCTCAATCACCAGGACATCGGGACGTCGGTCCGCTTCGGCCTGCAATACGTTGGGGGGACGCGCCACGTCACAGATGACCGCGCCGGGTTTCAACTGCTCAATATCAAGCACGCCGCCGTGCAGTGAACTTGTGGTCGTGATGATCAAGTCTGCCCGCCGGATATACGCATCTGCACTGGTTGTTGCCAGCACGCGTGCTCCTGCGGTTTCCGCTTCAATTTGCTTTTTCAGAGCCAGCAGACGTTCAGGGCGGGGGGCGACGAGGACAACGTCGCCAATCGCCATTGCCAGCAATCGCGCACAGGCTGCGCCGATACTGCCGGTTGCGCCGATGATTACGGCGCATCCTTCGTCCACGCGTCCGCCCATCAACTGGACGGCAACTTTGGCGGCTTCCAGCGTCGTGGCGACGGTCAGCGCGTTGCCAGTGGTGATGCCGATGGAACACTG
>CAYFVX010000315.1:0-5666 GCA_964346425.1 uncultured Chloroflexaceae bacterium
GATGCGCCGCACGGCCGCCTGTTCGGAGGGAGAAAGCGACGCATACACATGGTCGGCATAGCGAGCGAGTGCGCCTTCCACATGCCCGATAGCCTCGTAGCCCGCGTGCGTCAGGATGCCGTTGTCGTGCTGCTCCCACAGCAGGGTGAGCGCAAACTCCAGCAGCGGCAGACTGCCTGGCTCGTTGCAGACGTTATCCAGGATACGCTCAATCAAGCCATCTTCAAACGGTACGCCGAGCTTTTGCGCCGGGTGGCTGATGGCCTGCGCCAGTTCATCACGGTTCATGGGTCCCAGAATAAACGCACTGGTATGCAGCAGGTCCGCCATCGGGCGATAGGTAACCACCTGCCCCACAAAGTCTGCCCGCAGCGTCAGCAGCAACGTCAGTGGTGCATTGCCAGCGGGAGTCGGGCTGATGGCATCCAGCAAGCCATCCAGAAACCGCTGGCGCAGGTGCGGGTCGGGGCAGAGCGTATACAGTTCTTCAAACTGGTCTATGACCAGCAGCAGGTGCGGCGCGTGCGGTTGCTGCTGCGCCACCTGTGCAGCAAGTTGACGTATGCGGCTGGTGCCGTCCGTCAATTCCTGCGCCAATCGTTCCACGGTGCGGAGATGTTCGGCGACGCTCAGGTGTGGCTGCAACACGCCGAGCAACGCCGCGGCCAGCGCGTGGAAGGGACGGTCTTGCGGGCGCATGGTAGTGATAGTCCAGGCGGTGCCCTGCGCCTGCCGCAGGTGCGCGGCCTGTTGCAAGCGCGGCAGCAACCCTGCCGCCACCACCGACGATTTGCCGCTGCCCGATGGCCCGATGACCACCACCGCCGCCTGCTGCTCGACCGCCTGCACCAGGTCATCTATCACCGCATCCCGTCCGAAGAAGAGCGGTGCGTCCTCCTCGCGGAAGGCAAACAACCCACGATAGGGACAGGGGGGCAAGGTAAAGCGAATGGTGACGGGAGCCGCAAACGTCGTCAGCGGTCGAGTGGCTCCCGGCTGGTTGGCTACTGGCTGGCTCGTTTGATCGGCATCGTAATAGGCATCCCAGAATGCCTGGAGCAGTTCATCCGCACACTGATAACGGTCTGCGGGGTCTTTGCGGGTGGCTCGCAAGATGATGGCTTCGAGCGCAGGAGAAACGTCCGCCCGCACGCTGGTAGGCGGCGGCACTGGCGTGGCGACCTGCTGTTGTAGGATTGAGGCAACCGATCCCGCAAAGGGTCGGGTGAGCGTCACCAGTTCATACAGCAGGATGCCCAGCGCATAGATGTCGCTCCGCGCGTCCACGGGCAATGCCTGCGCCTGTTCGGGCGACATATACGCGGGCGTGCCAGCGATTCTCCCATCCGCCATCACCTGACCAGCAGTTGCCAGGTGCGCAATACCAAAGTCAGTCAGCACCACCTGCCCGTCCGCGGTAAACATCACATTGGCCGGCTTGATGTCGCGGTGGATAATGCCGCGAGAATGGGCGTAGCCCACAGCAGTAACCAGGTCGGGAAAGAACGTCGCGAGATCCGTCAGCGAAAAGAATGGTTGCTGCGGGTCGCGACTATGGATGCGGGTAGCGAGCGTGGGGCCATCCACCAGTTCCATCACCATATAGTGCAGGGTATGGAATACATCGAAGTCATAAATCTGCACGATATGCGGATGGCGCAGGCGGGCCACCGCACGCGCTTCGCGGGCAAAGATGGTGAGGAAGTCGGACCGGTTGGTGTGGTGATGGTGCAAGACTTTGATGGCGACGGGGCGGTCGAGCGTCGGGTGATGGGCACGGTAGACTTCGGCCATGCCACCGCTGCCAAGCAGACCGGTGATAGGATATTTTCCCAGACAAGTACTAATGAGCGCAGACATGCGGATACCTTCTCTTTCGCTTGCAGGCAGGTTTCCAGGACGCAATGGTGTGTCATACCAAATACGGATGATTAGTTCGTAACCACGAATAACACGAATAACACGAATGTGTTTCTCTAATAGGAATTATGCGAGATAAATAGCGGGTCTATTTTATAAGCAATCAAACGAACCTGGTATCAGATTGTTGTGCTGCTATTGTATCCTATTTCCCGTGGGATGATTCCGCTTGTTGTGGAGTGGGAGCGGAAGAGAAGGGGGGATTTTTCCGCTACATGATCAAGCATATGTCGCAACGCAATGTACGATTCACGTTTGCTCATACACAACCTCGGCATTCACTGCTCTTGCTTGATTGTAGCATATTTGCCGGCAGCCTGCACTTGCTGTGATGGGCTATGGCGATGCCACATTCGGATCAAGCCTTTTACTACCGATGAACACCGATGAACACCGATGACACAGCACTTCTCTCTACCGCTCTGCGCCTTTGCGCCCTCAGCAGGGGTTACATGCAGGTGTATGAGGGAACCAGGTTCCCTCATACACCCCTTTGCCGTGGGGTTTGTTGGTTTTTCGACTTCGTCGAAAAACCAACAAACCCCACCAGAATGGGGAGCGTGAGGGAACCTGGTTCCCTCACGCTCCCACAGGTGACACCCATTGAGGGGTGCGGGCCAGTCGCGCGATGACGGTGTATGCCCCATCGTATGGCACAATTCGCGTGTGTGTGGTGCGGTGCGGGTAGGCAAGGGTTTGGCACCGCCAAACCCCCATGTGCATTAAGCTAAGCAGTGTACCGCTTTGCCAGGCGGGGGATTGGGGGTTGCAAACCCCCGAAAAATGCTTTTGTTTTGTTTTTTTTGCGGCAAAGCCGCAAAAAAAACAAAACAAAAAGGGGTTTGGGGCTGCGCCCCAATGGGACATAAGCGTGAGCTTAATGCGCAGGGGTTTGGCACCGCCAAACCCATGCCTGGGCAGACGAGCCGCCTGCGCCCCCAGGCGATTGCGCCTACTGAACCCGCCAGACATGCACCACAGGCTTCGCTTCATCGGCAAACAGTTCGAGTACGTAGAGCAAGCCATGTTCGCGGTCATAGGCAACATCGCCAATGCGGAAACGCCGCTGGTCGCCGGTGCCAAGCGTTGGCTCATCAATGCCCGCCGGGTTCAAGAAGAGCGGTTCGTCTATGTCCAGCGTCGCGTAAGGCTGCGGTTGCCAGGCATCCATCGTGCCAGCAGCAACCTGCGCCAGGTCAGCCGGGTCATAGAGCAAAAACTGTGCATCAAAGCGGCCACTCCACCACCCGCGTCCCGACGCAGGATTGTCGCACTCAACCAGGTCTTCTTCTGGGCAAAGCGTCCCATCTGCCAGATAACACACGGGAAATTCCCCCACACTTTCTGCATGCACACACGGTTCAGGGCCAGCAGGATTGATAAATCCATACCAGAATTTCTCGCCAGTGCCCTTCGTACCGGCAAAGAGCACAGCAGCTTTGCCACTACTGGTTGTTATCCATGCCGCTCCTTCCCATTCATCCGGGTGCTGGTAGCCAGTCAGTGCCTGGTCAAACGTATCGCTCTCCATCGAGCTTGTATACTGCAACAGTACCGTCTCCGCCAGCCGTGTGCCGTTTGCAGCCGGCGTCCCCGCTTCGTCAGTCCACGGGCGATAGGCATAGAGCGATGGCCCCATGCCGGACCAACCACCATCGCGGAAACGACCGGTGCCCAGCACTCGTCCCTGCACATGTGCGTCTGCCCAGGCAGACGGGATGGCAAGCATATAGCCATTCACACTGTAGAGCGACTGGTTGCCAATATACCAGAAGCCTTGCATGGCGGGATTTGCCAGGTCGGGCGCGAACCAGGCATGCGTCGGATCAGTCGCCTCTTCGTGGAAATGTTGCCCCCAGGCAAGGTGGATCCGCGCACCTGTCGCGGCGGTGGCGAGATATTGCATGCCGGCTCGCGGTATTTCTTCATACGCGGAGAAGGCCCCGGCTGCGACATCGTGAAATCCTTGCAGAAAGTCGCCAGTGTTGAGCGTCTCCAGGCTATCGGAATCCACCGGCAGGGGGATGGTGATTTCCGCCACCTGGTTGCCATTCGGCAAATCGCCATACGGCATACGGTCATGCCCCATCACGAACAAAGAGCCTGGAAAGCCATCTTCAGCACCTTCCGCATCACCGTCGGGGTTGAAGGTCATCGCATTCCCACCATACGCAAACGTCCGCGGTCGCTCTCCATCATCCGGCAGGCGAAAGGCTCCCAGGTATTGAAAATCTGCTGGTTGGATGCGTTGCGATGGGGTTGTTTCCGATGTTTGCGTGGGGGTCGGGGTTGGCGTGGGGGTGGATGTGGCGGCAGTATCTGGTGTCGGCGTCGGCGTAGACGTAGCGGCAGATGATGGTGTTGGCGTCGCGGTCGGTAGTGCGGCCACACGGCCTCGCGTAATAAGCGGCAGGTACACCCTGGCAGTAGTAGCTGGTGGCGGTTCGGTGTCATCGGTCGGTGTCGGTGTTGGTGTCGGTGTACTGGTTATCGTGGCGGTCGTGACTGTCGTCGAGGTAGCGGTGGGTGTTGGTGTGGAAGTGGATGTGGAGACCGGTGTCGGCGTCGCAGTTCCTTCTCCTGGTGGGGTGTCATTTTGCCAGCGGTGATAGAAGATGTTGAGCAATGGCACAAACTCGATCGTGGCTTTTTGATTACCCGCAGCCGTGGGATGACTATCCTCACCATCTGGATAGGCGGAAACGTTGTTGGCGACCGGGTGGACATGCTGGATGGCATCCTGCCAGTAGCGATGATGATTACCCGTTTCCTGCCCGGCGTCATGCGTGTTGCTATCGCCTCCGTTGCTGGTAAGCACATTGGAGAAGTCAAACACCGCAACGTTCTGCCGGGTGTAGCCATCCAGCCAATCCTGCACCAACCAGTCGTTCAACGCACGGGCATTGGCGGCTTCGGTGGCATCTGTTTCGCCTTCCCAGAGCGGCGGGGCGGTAATCGCAATAAACAATTTTTCTGGATGCGCCCTGAAGTATTCGAGCAAGTCGTTATAGAGACCTTTCGCATGTGCAACGGTATATGCTTCTGGCGCAGAGCCATAATCAACGCCACGGATGGGATTCTCACCCATCGTTGGCGGGTCGTCGGGATTACCAGATATATGCGAGTTGGGAAAACAGGATTTGAACATAATGATCTCGTTTTCCCCGCCCGGATCATTTACCATCCGCGAATAGCTGGTCATCTGGTCGCTTTCGTTAAAGAGGGCTTGCATATAGGTTGCGCTGTTGGGGCCACGAAACCATTCCCACCAGTTGCCAATATCCGTGCGGTCGCCAATCGCGTCACCATTGACGGTCCAGCCGTAATAGGTGTCGCTGACGAAGTAATTATTATCGCGTAATTCGATACCCAGGCCGCCATGCTCATCAGCCAGCCAGTTTTCTCCGCAGGAGTGGTGGATAAAAATAAGTTTGACAGGTTCAGTTGGAGGAGATGGATTGTCGGTTTGTTGCAATGCAAAGGGGGGACTATGCACATTCACGGGAGACATGACACGACGAGATGGGGAATGAAAGGTGAAAAGAGGCAGAGAGAGTACGCCAGCAACAATTGCCAGGAGTGCGAACAGGATAATGGTTTGTTTCGTTTTCATGATACATACCTCCTTCATAACATTCAGGGTTCTCACAATGGAAATAGTTCCGGAACCACGACAATGTTCTTCACACGACAAAACCGTGAGTATTTTTGTTCGCACAGGTATAGTGCTGGGCATCTACCTGTTC
>CAYFVX010000316.1:0-5649 GCA_964346425.1 uncultured Chloroflexaceae bacterium
ATATTGGCACCTACCAGATAGGTTTCGCCTGTTTCCCCCAGCCCGGCCCGCTCTCGCATGAATCAGATTATGCGTGAGCGGGCCGGGCTGGGGGAAACAGGCGAAACCTATCTGGTAGGTGCCAATATGGTCTTGCTTACCGAAGCACGTTTTGCTGATCCGGATCGGCAGTTCCTTCGTGTCCGTACCCATGGCGTAGAAGAAGCACTCAAAACGCAGGAGAACGGCTATGCGTCCTATCTCAACTATCAAGAAATGGCAGTCTTTGGGGTCTACCATTATCTGCCAGAAGTAGATATGGTTTTGCTGGCAGAACAGGGGCAACGAGAAGCATTTGCGGCAACCTATACCATCCTCATCTTTAATAGTGTGATTGCATTGCTTGCGGTGCTGGTTGCGGTGGCAGCAGGGCTGGTGCTGGCTCGCAACATTGCGGTGCCGCTGAAAAATCTTTCGGAAACTGCCAGTCGCATTGCAGCGGGTGATCTGGAATTGCGGGCAAAGGAAGATCATAACAACGAAATTGGGGTACTTTCGCATGCTTTCAATAGCATGACGACCCAACTCCGCAGTTTGATTGACAATCTGGAGCAACGGGTAGCCGAGCTTGATCAGGCACGTGCGGAAATCTCTGAAGCCAGAGATATTGCGGAGAGTGCCAACCACGCCAAAAGTGCATTTCTTGCCAATATGAGCCATGAACTGCGGACCCCTCTGAACGCTATCATTGGCTATAGTGAAATGCTTCAGGAAGACGCTGCAGATATGGGAAACGAAGACTTTGTGACCGACATTGCAAAAATCCGCACGGCCGGCCAGCATCTTTTGTCCTTGATTAGCGATATCCTGGACCTTTCCAAGATTGAAGCCGGCAAGATGGAGTTGCATCTGGAGAATTTTCATATCCAGGAGCTTATCGAGAATGTCACCACCACCATCCGCCCGATGGCAGAAAAAAACAACAATACGTTTACCGTGGAATGTTCGAATCATCCAGGAGAGATGCTTGCGGATGAGACGCGTGTCCGTCAGGTATTGCTCAATTTGCTGAGTAATGCGGCAAAGTTTACCCACGAAGGTACGATAACGCTCACGGTTGAGCGGTTTGCAAATATCAGCGAGCGGGCGTTTTGTGCGGTCGAAAGCAATACGCATGGGGAGATGGCGGGTTTGCATCCGATTGCACCGACTGCCAAGCCAGACAACGATGGCACGAATGGACGGGAAACTGAACCATTGGAATGGATTATTTTTCAAATCCGTGATACCGGCATTGGCATGAGTCCTGCGCAGACGCAAAATCTCTTTCAGCCGTTTATGCAGGGGGATGCATCTACTACACGCAAATATGGCGGTACGGGTCTGGGACTGGCTATCAGCCAGCGATTGTGCCATATGATGGGTGGTGCGATTGTGGTTGAAAGCCGCGAGGGGGAGGGGAGTGTGTTTACGGTGCAGTTGCCGGCACGCCACATTGCGATTCATTCGCATTAGCGCGTAACTGTTCACAATTGGGGGAATGTTCCTCGCGCAAAGCCGCAAAGAACGCAAGAGCGATGGTCGGTTTCGTCGCTCGCTGCTGCCACCGCTCGTCTGGTTGACCTTCCTGGTGAGTGCATCACAGGCGGTTTTGCCGCTCATCACGCTCAACTCAATAACCACGCGCTGGCTGATGTTTTCTTCCTGGGCAATTGCAGTTACCGCTTCGCAGGGAGCGATAGCACTGAAGAACCACGGCGGTAAGGCCGGGCGGTGGGTATCGCTGGCAATGTGTGGTTTTGTTTGCTGGATAACGCTCGCGCTGTATGTGGATGCGCTGGCCCTGCGCTTGCCGCCCATCGAGCCGTTTTAGGCGACAATCCCCTAGCCTATCACCAAAACCACGTTTACCAACAGAGTCCTACCGGTAGCCAGCCGCTTGCAGGTGAAACAACCGCGCATAATCGCCGTCCAGCGCAAGAAGGTCTTGATGGGTGCCCAGTTCTGCTAACTGCCCATCTTTCAACACCGCAATGCGGTCGGCCATGCGCACCGTGCTAAAGCGGTGGCTGATGAGTAGTGCAGTCTTGCCCTCGGTGAGTTCGCGAAACCGCTGAAAAATCTCATATTCGCGCTCGGCATCCAGCGAGGCGGTTGGCTCATCCAGCACCAGCAACTCGCTGTCGCGCATGAATGCCCGCCCGAGTGCAATCTTCTGCCATTGCCCGCCCGACAACTCACGCCCATTATTAAACCAGCGTCCCAACATCGTCTCATACCGTTCGGGCAAACTCTCGATAACCTCATCGGCACCGCCCCGTTCGGTCGCAGATACCAGCCGCGGCTCATCCTCCAACCGATCTATCTGTCCAAATCCGACATTCTCGCGGGCGGTGGCGTGATAGCGCACAAAGTCTTGAAAGATGACGCCGATAGTCGCCCGCAGGTCGTGGATATCATACTCGCGCAAATCTATGCCATCGAGCAAAATACTCCCCTCCATCGGGTCATACAGCCGCGTGAGTAGTTTAATCAAGGTTGTCTTGCCCGCTCCATTTGCCCCCACCAGTGCCATCGACTCGCCAGGGCGGATGTGGAGATTCATATGGCGAATGGTCCAGTTCTCCTGGTCGGGATAGCGAAAGGAGACATTGCGAAATTCGATGCCATGTTGCATCGGTCGGGCAACCGGCCTGGGGTCGGCAGCAGGTTTCATCTGCGGCTCCTGCGCCAGATAGGTGAACAAGTTGTCCATAAACAGGCCACTCTCATAGAGTTGCCCCAGGTTGTAGAACAATCCCTGGAAAATTTGCTGGCTCTGGCGGAACATCGTCAGGTACATTATCATATCGCCAGGCGTGATACTACCACCTATGGTAATCCAGACAATCCAGGCATACGCGCCATAGTAGCTGCCGGTTGCCAGCACCCCCCACAACAAGCTGAACAGACTACGCCGCCGTGCCAGCCGCTCATCTTCGGTATAATATTCCCAGAACAGGTTCTCGTAGCGTTTGAGCAGTGGCTCGCCCAGGCCAAACAGTTTAATCTCTTTCACGGTCGTATCTACCGTCAACAGATGTTCCAGATAGAGCATACGACGAAACTCCGGTGCCCGCCAGGTAAGTAAGCGAAAATAGAGGCTGCTATAGCGCGTCTGTGCAATAAACGAGGGGATGGTTGCGCCAAAGAGCAGCAACGCAATCAATGGATTGAACGCCAGCAAGATAACCGCAAATGAGAGCAGGGTGATGACATTCTGGATTGCCAGAAAGCCAGTGTTGATAATTGTCAACGCGCGACGGTCTGCCTCACGGCGAGCGTTTTGCAATTTGTCGTAGAAATCGGCATCCTCGAAATAGTTGAGGTCCAGCGACAATGCTTTGCGCATAATGCGGGTGTTGATGCTATGGCTCAGCCGCAGGTGCAGGGTATGCTCCAGGAAATTGCGCCCCTGGTTGAGCAGTGCGCTAAGCATCAGCAGCACAAACTCTACGATGAGCAATGGCAATACGGCCTGCAAGCCGATCATTGGCTCCTGGCCGGCCTCTATGGCCTGCAATACCTGGTCTACAATCAACTTGCCTACCCATGCCTGTGCGGCTGGCAGGCTGGCCGAGAAGAGCGTAATCAACGCCATAGCCAGCGTCCCCTTGCGGTTTGCTTCCCAGACCAACCCGAATGAGCGCGGGATATTGCCAGCCGCAGCTCGCAGGTTTTGCCAGCGGGTTGACCATGGCTTTTTTTCTTGCGTTTTTTGCGTGTCTGTTGTGGTCATAACTGGTTTTTGCTCCTGATAAAGGCATAAAAGAAGCCAGTGGTCAACAAACCACTGGCCCTCCTGTGCTCACCCTGGAAACAACAGGGTTCGATTACATACGCCATTTACAACAGCGAATCGTTGTACCGACTCCATCCTGGGTGGTAATATCAAATTCATCCATCAAGCGTTTGGCGCCAGGCAACCCCATGCCCATCCCGCGCGAGGTACTATAGCCATCCTGCAAAGCCATGTCTACATCAGGAATACCTGGCCCCTGGTCTTCGCAGACGATCTCGATACCCTTATGTCCACCTTTTTCAACTTCCCGCACGGTTACGCTCCCAGAGCCAGCATAGAGAAAAATATTGCGTGCCAGTTCACTGACAGCAGTTGCAATACGTGCCTGATCTATCGGACCAAAACCAAGTGACTTTGCGGTGTCACGAGCCAGAGTACGCGCAATGACAATATCCAGGTCACTGCGAATAACTGCTGCCTTAGCCTGCGCCATTGTGGTTCTCCTCGTCAGCATTCAAGGTCTGGTTGCGCATAATATCCAGTCCTTTTTCAAGATTGAGGGCTGTCAACACTGTGGGGAGTTCCAATCCAAGCTCAACCAGCGTAATAGCTACCGCTGGCTGTAAGCCAGTCAATACAACCCGGGTTCCCATTAAACCAGACATGGATGCAATATCAGCAATCATTCGCCCGATAAAGCTATCAACAATGTCTATTGCCGTGAGATCTATGATAACGCCGCGTGCTTTTGTGTCATGGATTTTTTGCAGGAGATCGTCTTTGAACTGCACTGCCGAAGCATCGTGGAGTGCAATCTGAATAGAAGCGATCAGGACATCGCCAACTTTAAGAATGGGGATACGGACGCTATTCACATTCTTCTCCTCATGAGCATCAAGCAGGAGTGAGCTTTGTACTACAAGCCTGTTACATACCCGGAATCCCTTTGAGTATCATAATAGCAGAAAGATTGGGCAGGCGCAAGATAAGCCGATAAACCGGAACTCTTATACAAAGAACGATGTGACGCCCAGGATTGTCAGAGCAGCCAGGAGTGGGACACTGAGATTATCCGTGCCGCGGGGCGAAAGCCCTTCGGCGACTGCCGCCACCAGCGCACCGCTCAATGCGCCAGCCAGACATATTGTCGCTCCTAGTGGCTGCACCATTGGCGCGAGTGCCGAGCCTGGCAACAGAGAGAGCGTGAGGAAGATGGCAATGGAGCTGGCGACAACCATTGCGGCTGAGCCTTCCCAGGAGCGGGTGTCGCCACGAAAGGTATAGCGGTGCTGCCCCCAGCGACGTCCGATAATGGATGCCATCGCATCGCCCCAGGTCATCGCCATCACACCGGCGGCCGCAATATAGCCGCGGTCCTGGGGGGTATTGGTGCGCCAGAAAATGAGAAAGAGCAGGGTGATGGAGAAGGCGAAATAGACTGTGCCAGGAGTGCTATCCTCATCATCCACCGCATCCAGCAAACGGTAGCGGTAGGTGATGTAGTTGAGGAAGATAAACGCGGCAAAAGGAATAATGCCAATGTACCAGGTTTCAAAAATGGCAAGAATGCCAAAAACCCACATTCCTGCGCCAATATGTACAATTTTGCGGGTAAAATCCTGCGGAAAGTTGCGAACACGACGGATAGCCTCGGCCACGCCCAGAAGCGAGAACGCATACACGAATGATACCACGAGACCGATGAGGTCTTGCTGTGCCATAGGCTACTACCAGGAGTTTTCAAAGCAAAGCGGAAAGGGACAAGCATGGATGATACAACCACCACTCTGGCGCATCATCTTACCATAGGAATGGGCTATGTGCAATAGCTTTCTCTCACTTTTCGCGTAAATTTTTGCCCAAAACCATAAATACTATGACACCCATGA
>CAYFVX010000317.1:0-5633 GCA_964346425.1 uncultured Chloroflexaceae bacterium
ATATTGATATAGCTGGCAAGCGGCCTGAACAATGTACGATAGGGCGAATCAACCACGACCAGCGGCACATCCGGCATCCATTTCTGCCAGCGTTCATGCACCTTCAACGTTTGCTCCGGATCGGTCTCTACATGCACCGCCACCACCTTTTGCGCTTGCAGCGAACGGGCATAGCGGGCAGCGATGAGAGTCCCGCGGTGAACCCCAGACACCAGAATAACCACCTTGTGATTGGAGGGATCCACTTCCTTCTCAGGCTGATACTGTTCCAGCGAAAGTGAGCGAGCCACATTGGTATAGTGCCTTTTGATAAGGAAAAACACCCACACCAGCCCGATCATCACCACCACCACAATCCAGGCCCCATGCGTAAAGCGGGTCACCAGGAACACCAGCGTCACCACCGCTGTGACCACACAGCCAACCGCATTGATAAACAACCCGGCCCGCCAGCGGGAAGTATGCCGCAGCACCGTGCGCTCCTTCTGGATTTCCTCGCCCGGCTGAAGACGGCTAATCTTCCGCCAGCGCATCACCATACCAGCCTGCGCCAGCGTAAAACTGAGAAAAACCCCGATGGCATAGAGCGGTATCAGGGCCGAGGTATTCGCATTGAAAATCACCACCAGCAACGCGGCACAAAGTGCCAGCACCACAATCCCCCACCAGAAAACCAGCCGATGCCCACGCAGCGTAAACTGGTGCGGCAAAAAACCATCCTCCGCTTGCAGGGCTGCCAGCCGGGGAAAACGTGCAAAGCTCGTATTGGCAGCCATCAACAACACTATCGTCGTGGCCGCAATCGTCAGATAATAAAAAACCGGTTGCGCATCAAAGATCGTCCGCGCCAGTTGCGAAATGATCGTTTCATTGTCCAGTGGCATCGCATTGGTCAACCGCGCAAGTACCGTCACCCCCATAAACATAATCATCAAAATAACACTCATGGCAAGCAACGTCGTTACCGCATTGCGACTTCTCGGCTCTTTAAACGTCATAATCCGCGCCGAAATAGACTTCATTCCCGTGAGAGCCGTCGAGCCAGCAGAAAACGCTCGCAGAATCAGAAGAAGAGTCAGCGGTTGCATGGCCTGCATGGGCAAATCTGCCACGCCCTCTACCTGCGGCAATGTGTCTTGCGACCAGCGCCAGAAACCAACCGCCAGCATAAGCAGCATCATCCCAACAAAGAAATACGAGGGAAACGCAAACACCTTGATGGAGCCATGAAACCCGCGCAGATTGAATAACGTCAACAGCAAAATCGCCATCAGACAGATAACTACGCGATGCGCCAGCAAAACCGGAAACGCAGAAGTAAGCTGCTCAACCCCCGCCGAAATACTGACTGCCACAGTAAGCACATAATCCGTGAGCAATGCAGCACCGGCAATCTGTGCCGTATGCATGCCAAGATTATCCCGTGCCACCGTATACGAGCCACCACCGGCTGGATACGCCAGGATAATCTGCCGATAGGAAAGCGTGATAATGACCAGCAGCACACAGATAGCCCCGGCTATCGGCAACGACAGGCTCATCGCGGCCGCACCAGCCAGCACCAGAATGTGCAGCATCTCCCGCGTGGCATAGGCAATGGATGAGAGCGCATCGGCGGAGAAAATCCCCAACCCCGTAATTCTGCCTACGAGATCACGCTCGGTTTTTTCACTGCGCAACGGACGACCCATCAAGAGCCGCCGTAGTCCCCCCTGGTCTTCTTGCTCGGTGATACGGACATGGTTGACCGGACAATGGGGATAGGCGGAAGAATCGTGCTCTATGTGCAGCTCCTCTTTGTCAATCTCAGGCTCTTGAATGACAAAATCTATCGTATCATGTTCTCCAGGGTTGCTGCCTGGAACATTTGCGTCTTGTTGCTCGTTGTTCATGGTTTTTTTATACTTTCAAAGACCAGTAGACGAACGGTGAGCGAGGAAAGGATGCATATGTATCTGGTAGGTATACTTATCGTTCCTTTGATATCCTAATTAATCTTCCCTAAGACCCATGAGGGAAAAAATAGGGATAGCAATAGCCTTACCTTTGAGTGAGTAGAGACCCAGCGACTGACAATCGTAGCGTTCGGATATCGGGAGATAGGCAGATTCAGTGACGAGGATCTGGTTACGACCGGCTCGACTCATCAGGCGAGCGGCAATATTCACCGTATCACCAAGAATATTAAACTCACGACGGCCACGAAGTTCACCAATTTCAGCGGCAAACACCGGCCCGCGTGATACACCAATCTGGCAAAAAACATCCACTTTGCGCCCGCCGACCGTCGGCGGAGAAAAATCCATAATAATCGAACGAATCGCCAGTGCGGTCTCGGCAGCACGGCTGGCATCATTGGTATGTCCATTGGGAACGCCGAAATAGATCAACATATCGGAACCCGTGTGGTGGTAGGTCACATTTTTCAAAACCCCACCGCGAGCCTCGACCGCCGCATTGATCAGAGCAAACGCATGCGAGATATTGGTCACCGGGATATGTTCTTCCGCCGGACTCGCATAATCAAGCGACTCGGGCAATCCAATCATATTGACAAAGATAACGCTCAATTCAGGAAATTCCGGGGCTATTCTGCGGCGAGAAGCACTTTCTACCAGGAAACGCAGAATTTGCACCGGCAGGTAGCTTGCCATTGGTTCAAGCATATTGAGCGAGGATTCAATCTCATGCACCAACCCCTCAATGCTACGATCAAGCAACACCGGACTGGCAAGACGCCGCCGCGAAGGAGAAATTTCATATTCTCCCAGTTGTTCATCTGCCAGATCATCCACCACAAGCATATAGCCTTCCGTATTTTCCTGAAACCAGAAGTTCTCTTTGACATACTCGTAGGTCGTCGTGGTCAGGTTGACCCGTCCGATCGCCCCATTGCCCTCTGCGAGCTTCGTTTGCAACACGGGATGTCCGAGCAACACCTGCTCCATTCGCCGCGGCGTACCAATATCCGCCACCATAAACCTGCCCGTATGCAAGCCAATACGCATCCCAAGCGTCAGAACATCTTGCTCGGTCTCAATCCGGGCGAAATTATCCATTGCCCGCTGCATACGCAAACCGGCCCGCACCGCACGCCTTGCCGCCCGCTGCGGTTGTGCATCGGTAAATTGTACAAGCATAGCATCGCCGGTAAATTCCAGGAGGGAACCACCGGATTTGCTGATAATTTCAATCATCTGGGTGAAATAATCGTTCAGCACCCCCAGCAACGTTTCTGCCCCGGCCCGTCCATGCTGCGCATTGGCTTCCAGCAACCGCGTAAACCCGGCCAGGTCCGTGAACATGAGTGTTCCTTCCTGCCAGGTATAGCGTGTTTCACCACGCATGGGTGGATTTTCGGCAATCTGACGCGGCAGATAGTCAAACAAAATATACCGCATCGTGCGGAGATGGTTGAAGACATTCGTCAATGTTTCCGACGTCGGATTGACCCAGGCTGAAGCATACAGATCAGCCGGCAGCAACCAGCGCAATCTGGGTTCAATCGCCGCCAAAGGATGTGGAGAAGTCTGTTCCATCAAGACCATCGCGTTTTCAAGGCACTCCAAAGAGGCCAGCGGATAACACGAGAATAGAGGGATTTCTGCTCATTGCAAGTAAGTATATCCCAAACCAGGAGAGAGATCAAATACAGAAAAGCCGATTTGCGTTAGAATATCGGTATGTGTTCAGCCACCAGTCAAAAGGGGTTAGCTGCTATGGTGAAACCTGTCCTTCTCTCAGTTGACGATGAAACAGAAGTTTTGAGTGCAATAACGCGTGATCTCCGCCGTCACTACGCCGACCACTACCGCATCATGCGAGCGGACTCAGGGCCGGCAGCCCTGGATGCGCTCCATCAACTATACCAGCGCAACGAACCAGTCGCTCTTTTGCTTGTAGACCAGCGTATGCCACACATGAGCGGGGTAGAATTGCTTGCCCAGGCAATGCAACTCTATCCAGATGCGCGGCGCGTCTTACTCACCGCCTATGCCGACACCAACGCGGCCATTGAAGCCATTAACGCAGCCGCGGTACATTACTACCTCCTGAAACCCTGGGACCCACCGGAAGAAATGCTCTATCCAGTGCTGGATGATTTGCTGGAAGATTGGCGAGCAAATTACCGCCCCCCCTTTGAAGGCATACGCATCATCTCGCACCGCTGGTCTGCGCATACCCACCGGCTCAAAGAGTTCCTGGCCCGTAACCATGTCCCCTACCAGTATCTCGACATTGAACTGCATGACCAGGCACAACAGCTTCTTCAACAGCTTTCACTGGACGAGATCACCTTTCCGCTTATGCTGTGTGAAGATGGCAACGTGCTCTGCAATCCAACCATCACACAGATAGCCGACTCTATCGGGCTGAGCACCCAGGCAGGCCAACCATTTTATGACCTGGCGATTGTGGGTGGTGGTCCGGCCGGGTTGGGAGCAGCAGTCTATGGCGCATCAGAAGGATTGAGCACAGTTATGATAGAACGTGAAGCCCCTGGCGGACAGGCAGGCACAAGCTCGCGGATTGAAAACTATCTTGGCTTCCCCGCTGGCCTGAGCGGGGCAGACCTGGCACGGCGGGCCACCACCCAGGCCAGACGGTTTGGCGTGGAAATTCTCATATCGCAGGAAGCAACAGGCATACGCCGAGAAGGTCCCTACCACATCCTCACGCTTGCCGATGGCAGCGAGATAGCCTGTCATGCGCTGGTTATCGCTGTCGGGTTGACCTATCGCGGACTGGATGTTGCGGGTATTGAGCCATTGATAGGAGCGGGTATCTACTATGGCGCGTCGCTGACCGAGGCACTATCGTGCCAGAACCAGCCAGTCTGCACCATAGGAGCCGGCAACTCGGCTGGACAGGCGGCCCTTTACCTGGCGGGGCATGCATCGCATCTCACCATGCTGGTGCGCGGCGACTCGCTCGAAGCAAAAATGTCGCAGTACCTGGTCGAACGTATCCATGCTACGCCCAACATTGAGGTCAAACTGCATACCGAGATGATCGGAGTACAAGGAACCGATCATCTGGAATGTATCACCCTGCGCAACAACCAGACGGGTGCAAGCGAAACCCGCCCCATGTCCGCAGCATTCATCTTCACGGGGGCAATACCCTGTACCAGTTGGCTGCGCGAAGTGGTTGCCTGTGACCCGCATGGCTTTGTCCTCACTGGCCCTCAGATCTTAACCAACGACACCTACCGCACCAACTGGCCGCTTGAACGACCGCCTTTTCTGCTGGAAACCAGTGTGCCGGGCATCTTTGCCGTTGGCGATGTGCGCTCAGGCTCAATCAAACGAGTAGCCTCGGCAGTGGGCGAGGGCGCGATTGCCGTCAAATTTGTGCATGAATACCTGAGCCAGATGCAGGAAATCATGACGGTGTGATACGATACATCCTGGTGGAGTTTCTGCGTTTTTCGACTTCGTCGAAAAATGCAGAAACTCCATCCAATCGGGTTGAGAGGGATTCCCATCCCAGCGGCTTCGCCGCCAAGCCGATTGGATGGAGTGGGGTGGGGTGGGGTTTGCGGCGAAGCCCATACGCATTAAGCTAAGCGGTTTGCCGCTTTGCAAAGCGGGAGATTGGGGGTTGCAAACCCCCAAAAACATTCTTTTTGT
>CAYFVX010000318.1:0-5632 GCA_964346425.1 uncultured Chloroflexaceae bacterium
GGGAAGCGGCCGTGCAACCGCTTATTGCCGAACTGAAAAGTGGCGAACCGCATGCACGCCGCCATGCGTTGATTGTGCTGGTCAAAATGGGCAATAGTGCAACCAGGCCGCTGCTGCAAGCCATCCGCAATGCCTCGCCAGACCTCTATCGCAAACTGCTGCTTGAGCTAGCGGTTATTGACGATGCGCATGCGGCCTACCTGTTGCGGCGCATCCGTGAGGTGGAGCAGGTGGATGCGTTCAATGAAGGGATGGAATTGGTGTGAGTGCCCGGTTCGTTTGAATGGTTACATAAACCGCCAGGATGCAAAGAACGCCAGGATTCGGGCACGTGATACGGGATACGGATAATGACTGCTACTACAGATGAACACAGATGACACTGTTCTCATTGTTGCATCTCTGCATCTCTGCGCCTCTGCGCCTCTGCGTTTCATAACGTAATCAGGCGAACTGCTCACCGTCCAGCCCGCTCACGGCCAAACGCCTCTATCTCTTGCAAGAAGCGGGATGGCTTTGCCTGCTTGCCACGGCTGCGGCTGTTTGCCCAGGAGAGGTAGAGCAGTTCACCAGCCCGCGTAAGGGCGACATAGCAGAGCCGTCGCTCTTCCTCAATCCCGCCCGGCATCGTCAGGCTCCGTTCGTGCGGCAGTGTGCCCTCTTCCAGTCCTGCGACAAAGACCACCGGCCATTCCAACCCCTTTGCCGCATGAATCGTCAGCAACTCCACGCGCATGCGCTCATCTTCTTTTTCATCCGCACTGGTGAGCAGGGCAACCTCTTGCAGGAAGCTACTCAAGTCTGTATGCTCCTGGGCTGCATCCAGCAGTTCTTGTAGATGCTCCTGCGCATCTGGCAATTCCTCTGGTGACAATTTTTCTTCAAGCCAGGCGAGATACCCGCTACGCTCCAGGACATCGCTCAGCAGATGGGCTGGCGGGTAGGTCTGTTTGTTCAGTTGTTGCCAGCGGGCAAATAGCGAAGCCAGTGTCTGGGCACCACGGGTAGCCTTCGCAGACAGTTGTGCTCTGGCTTCCTGGTGGCGCAAGGCGTCCAGCAACGTCATATCGCGTTGCGCAGCAAACGCGGCCAGGGCTGCCAGCGATTGTGCGCCCAGTCCACGCGTCGGGCGGGTTGCTATGCGCATCAGGCTGAGGCTGTCGCCAGGATTGGCAATCACGCGCAGGTAGGCCAGTGCGTCGCGCACCACCGCACGGTCATAAAAGCCAGTCGCTCCCCGCACGCGGTAGGGGATGCGTGCATGGCGCAGGGCCGACTCAATCAAGCGGCTCAGATGGCGGGTGCGGTAGATAACCGCTATCTCATTCAATCGGCGGCCCATCTGCTCCAGGTCGCTGATGGAGCGGGCAATGTGCTCGGCTTCATCGCGTCCATCGCGGGCATCTATAATCTGCAAACACCGCTCACCGCGCACCGTCGAAACGGATGCCAGTTCCATTGGCTTCACACTCTGGCTGTGGCGAATAACTGCATACGCCGCATCCAGGATAGGCTGGCGGCTGCGGTAGTTGGTGGTCAGGTTACACACCATCGCCTCCGGGAAATCTCTGGTGAAGTTGGCAATAATCGTATGGTCGGCATTGCGAAAGCCATAGATAGACTGCATACCATCCCCCACCACAAACAGCGAACGCACTTGCCCACTTTGCTGCGGACGGGTCAGGATTTCCAGCAGGGCGTGCTGCGAAGGGTCAGTATCCTGGTATTCGTCAACCAGCAGATGGGGCCAGCGTTCCTGGTAGGCATCCAATACGTCTGGATATTCGGTAAAAAGCTGGTGCGTGAGCAGGATAAGGTCATCAAAGTCGAGCGCATTCGAGCGAGCCAGGATACGTTGATAGCGACGATAACAGCCCATCGTAAATGCATCCATTGGTCCCTGACCGCCGCGAACTTTCATCCGAGGCTTGATAAGGCGGCTTTTAGCCCGCGAGATCAGGCGCAGAATGTCTTCTGGCTCAACCTGCTGCGGCGGGCGTTCGGTTGCCCCATCCAGGGCTTCGGCGGCTACCTGAAGCTGCTCGTCGGCAGCATAAATCGTAAAGTCACTGGTATAATTCCCGATACGCCCGCCAATTTCTGCCCGCAAGATGCGGGCACAGACGGAGTGAAACGTACCACTTGTTAGCCCACGAAGTTGCTGCCCAAGCAGGGTGCGCAAACGCTCGCGTAGCTCTTTGGCCGCTTTGTTGGTAAAGGTCAACGCAAGAATGCGGGCAGGTGGAATGGCATGGTGTTCAACAAGATAGGCAATACGGAGCGTGAGGACACGAGTTTTGCCGGTGCCTGCTCCCGCCTGCACCAGCACCGGTCCTATCGGCATCGTCACCGCCATCCGTTGTTGCGGGTTCAACGTGTTTAAAGTATCCATAGGTGGGTTTGTTTCCAGGATTTCATACAAATAAGCGGCATCTTGCCTTTTTCATGCGACGCAGCGTGCATGTTTTGTGGAGTGTGTGGGTTTTTCGACGAAGGCGAAAAACCCACACACTCCACGCCCATCAGGTTGGCGGCGAAGCCGCCAGTGAACAAGCGGTTGCGTATTTGCGCAAAAATACGCGTGTTAATCCAATGCTGCCAGTGCTATGACTGGAATGTCGGCGATGGCCGGGTCAGACTTGATCGCCATGAGCATATCTATACCGCCCGTGCCTGGCATCAATACATCAATCGTGATGATGCTCGGCCGGATTTCACGAGCACGACGAAGACCTTCGCGCACATTATCCACTGTGACAATGTCTCGCCCTTCTTTATTGAGCCAGCGTGACAACAGGTCTCTTGTGAGCGGGTTTTCATCAATAATCAGCACCGTACCAGATGACAACAGATCCGGAACGGAAGAGAGGCTGAGTGGACGCAGATAAAGGCCAGATAAGGCAGACTCGCGTTCCGTAACAGCTTTTGCAGGTTCTGGCCTGGTCGTTTCGCCCGCGCTATTTATCAACGCATCCACATCGTCAAGCGATAACCGTTCGGTTTTAATCCCTTTGCTCTGAAGTTCCTCGGTATCATGCGTGTTGGACGATACCTGCAAACGTGCGGGTGATGTTGCTTCTGCCTGGACGATGTGGGAGGGGGGCAAGGTCGGGTCTTCAGCGGGTTGGGCTGGCACTTCCAGTGGTAAGCGCACAGTAAAGGTCGCGCCTTCGTGCGGGACACTTTCGGCGCGAATATTGCCGCTCATCATCTTGCAGAAGCGATAGCTAATAGCCAGCCCCAGTCCTGTCCCACCATATTTGCGGGTCGTTGACGCGTCCGCCTGGGAAAATGCCTGAAAAAGATTGTTCATTTGCTGCGGAGTGATACCAATACCCGTGTCGTTGACCTGAAAAACGACCCATTCCTGCGCTATTTCGTTCTCATCATCGAACTCTCCCCAGACGCTCAGGGTAATCGCTCCCTTCTGAGTAAACTTGGCGGCATTGCCCAGCAGGTTGATGAGCGTCTGACGCACTTTCGTCTGGTCCGCATACATCATACTGAGAGAGTCATCATAGTGCAAATTGAACGTGTTTTCGTTTTTGCGTATCAATGGGTCCATGGTGGTTACGACATGCTGCACCAGTTCTTGCAGCGCAAACGTTTCCAGGTACATATCCATCTTGCCCGCTTCTATCTTGGACAGGTCAAGAATATCGCTGATAATAGCCAGCAAATGACTGCCGGCGGTGGAAATCTTGACGAGGTCCGGGATAAAATCGTCGGCGTCAAGGTCTTCTGCCTCTTCGCGCAACATTTCGCTATAGCCAATGATAGCATTGAGCGGGGTTCGTAGCTCATGGCTCATATTGGCAAGAAACTGGCTTTTGGCTCGATTGGCTTCTTCGGCCGCATTGGTGGCTTCCTGCGCTACGATGACGGCGCGTGATAGTTCGGATGTTCGTTGCTGGACTTTTTGCTCCAGCGTAAAATTATAATCGGCCAGTTTTTTGTGCGACATGCGCAGGTGCTCGGTCATGCTGTTGAACGTTTGCGCAAGTTTGCCGATTTCATCCTGTGATTCGATGGGAGCCTGTGCTTTGAAATCGCCACTGGTAATACGTTCAGCCAGATCGGTCAATCGTCTGATAGGCCCCACAATGTTGCGGCGAAAAGCAAACGAGAGCAGGATACCTACCAGGAGCGCAACAACACCACCGGCAACCGTCTGCCAGCGTGCCGTCAAGAGTTCGGCACTACCACTGGTCAGTTCTTTTTGCAGTTGCATCTGCTGGTCGGTGGTCATCTCATCCAGCACATCCAGCATATCTTCGGCAAGCGGCACCGCACTGATACGAAAAATGAACAGGTCTTCGCGAGCTTGCTGTCCTTCAATTGCCCGTGACATACGCTCCGCAAGTTGCTGGTAGGTGGTGTGCGATTGTAGCAGGCTGTCCAGGGCAGTTTGTTGTTCTACGGTGAGTTGCAAGCGTAGAGCCTCAAGTTGTTGCACAAGAGCTTCATTGGTGGCTGTCGCCTCTTGATACTTTACCTTGAGTTCTGCGTCGCCAGTGGTAACATACCCGCGCAGATATGCGACCATAACGTCAAAGGAATCGCGGAAATTGGTCATTTGCAAGAGGAGGTCTATGCTTTCCGGCGAAGCCGGACGTGTGGATTGTATCTGGATCATGTACTCGATAGTTTGCTGGATGGATGTAGCCGGCGCCTGACCTTCTTGGGAAAAGATGCGCAATGCGGGTTGGTTGGCTTGTGGGTCGTCGCGCAGGGTAAACATGCGGTCAGGGAGTTCTTCCCACATAGCAAAAGTTTCAGTCAATCTGGTCAATCGTTCATTGTTTTGTGGATTGGTCCATTGGGGGGCAAGCGACTGCATTTTTTGCAGGTCTGCTTTGAAATCTTCACGTGCGCGGTAAAAATCGGTGCGATATTCTGACTCTCCGAGGATGAGATAGCTATGGATATTGGCTCGCATTTTGAGCAGATTTGCCTGTGCATTTGCGGAAGTGAGGGCAGTTGGCGCACGCAGCTCGGTCGTTTTGTTGATGCTGTCAATTGTCTTTGAGCTGCTGAGATAGCTCAGGGTTGTGACGAAGAGGGTCAGCACGACGAGCGTGCTAAAGCCGAGCGAGAGACGGTGCCCGATAGACAAACGTTTGAGAGAAAGGATATTGATAAAACTGCCAAACAGCCGGGCAAGCCAGCGCTGAGAAGTGTTTGTTTTGTCCGATGAAATCATATCAGGAGGAGTCATTGCACGGTTCCTTACATCATGCCGGAAGATGCCTATGCATAAAAACGGAAGTCTCTCGTATTATTTGGTATGTCCGTTTTTCATCTCTGATGAAAAACGGACACACCAACTCGCTTGTTAGTGGGTGGCAGCCCCCAATGGGGTTCACCTGTAGGAGTGTGAGGAAACCAGGTTTCCTCACACTCCCCGTTCTAGTGGGGTTTGTGGTTTTTTCGACGAAGTCGAAAAAACACAAAACCCACTCCAATCGGGTTTCGAGGGAACCCTGTTCCCTCATGCTCCTTGTGGGTGAAACCCATTGATCCCTCAACAGGTGTCACCTGCGGTGGGCTTTGCTTGCGCAAGGCAAAAAATGCACCCAAGAGCGTGCCAGCCCATTCTGGTGGGGTGTTTGCGTTTTTCGACTTCGTCGAA
>CAYFVX010000319.1:0-5626 GCA_964346425.1 uncultured Chloroflexaceae bacterium
ACTTGTGACGTTTTTTCCGCGTCTGCAAGCCACACTCCTTGTCGGAGAGGGACATCACATAAATCGTGGCGACCGCGGCTAAAAGCCGCTGCTACCGTATCTCGCAACCGCTTTGCAAAGCGGTTTACAAAAAAGTCTCCACATGTGAGCGCAGGGGACCCCCGTTGAGGGGCTGCCCCCTCAACCTCGCAGGACCGTGCTATCGTCATGTCAATGAGCATGCTCATTGACATGACGATAGCAAAGAACTATAATAGGCAAGCTTTCGGGCTTAGTTAAAGGAGCGAAAAGGATTGTGCGTAGTAAAGATATTTACTCTCTGCTTTTTATTCTTGTATTGACTGGTGTTGCGCTCTGGGTTGTTTTTGCCCCGGATGACACCTTTCTCGGACGCGATGTGCATACCCGGCTGGGGCTAGATTTGCAAGGCGGGGTGCAGGTGTTGCTGGACGCCGCCGAAGAAGGGGTTTCGCAAGGGGAAATGCAAACCGCGGCTGGCGTTATTGAACGCCGCGTGAATGCGCTCGGTGTGGGCGAAACCGTTGTGCAGATCTCAGGTGAAGACCGCATCATTGTCGAGCTACCTGGGGTGGAAAACCCCGATCAGGCGGTTGAGACGCTTCGTGGCACCGGTCGCCTTGAGTTTATAGATCCGGCTGGACAACAACTGCCAGATGGACAAGTTGTTCGTACAACGGGCAATCCTGATCCCGTGCAGTTGCGACAGCAGGAAGAAGTTACGGCAACGGCAGGCATGACGCCGCCAGCGAATAATACGATTTATAATAGTATCACCGATGGCAAGGACCTGGATACCGGCGCGGTGCAACCAACGTTTTCGCAGGGGAGTGGGTTGGGTAGCCAGCCCGCCGTTTCATTTACGTTTACTGGCGACTCAGCACGGCAACTGGCACAGTTTACCACCAACAATGTAGGCAATCCCATGTGTATTGTGCTGGATAACACGATTGTCAGTTGCCCGGTTATTCAACAAGCCCTGACCGATGGCAGCGGGATTATTACCACCAATTCGGTCGAAGACCGCGACCGCATCTACAACCAGCTTAAATTTGGCGCGTTGCCAGTGCCCTTGCGCGTTGAGACCAAGCGCAGCGTTACGGCAACCCTGGGGCAGGATGCGGTGGATGCCAGTATGGTCGCCGGAGCCGTCGGCTTAACCGTGGTTGCGCTGTTTATGCTGCTCTACTATCGGCTGCCGGGTTTTCTGGCGGTGATTGCTTTGCTGATCTATACTGTTGTCAGTTTTGCGCTCTATCGGCTTATTCCTGTCACGTTGACACTGGCGGGTATTGCCGGGTTTGTGCTTTCTATTGGTCTGGCGGTGGATGCGAATGTGCTGATTTTTGCTCGTTTGAAGGAAGAGCTGCGCAGTAAAAAACCGCTTTCTACGGCCATTGAGTCTGGCTTCAAAGAGGCATGGCCTGCCATCCGTGATTCCAGTGCCTCTACACTGATTACCAGCACCATCCTCTATGCGTTTGGCAATAGCTTTGGTGTGAGCATCATCAAAGGATTTGCGCTGACGCTGTTTCTGGGTATTGTACTGAGCCTGTTTACGGCGATTGTTGTGACGCGCACGTTTCTGCGGCTGGCGGTAGCTGGTGGCTTTGGCAATAACCTGTGGATGCTGGGGGCAGAAGACCACGATATGGACATTCCCGAAAGTTCGAGCAGTCCAGAGGTTGCCTGATAGACAAAACATCACGCGTTTACTGGGAGTTTTTTTGACATGGAAAATCTTGTTCGTTATCGTTACTGGTGGTTTTTGCTCTCGGCGGTTATTATCGTGCCGGGGCTGTATTTCTTGCTGCTGCATCCGCTGATTTCAACTGGCAGTTTTCAGTTGGGCTTGCGTTCCAGTATTGACTTCAGCGGTGGTTCGCTGTGGGAAATCCATTTCCCGGAAGCCACCGGGAGCCAGCTCAGTACCGATGAAATTGGTGAGATATTTGCGGAAAATGGCTTCGACAGTGCGCAGGTACAGCTTGGTTCTGTTGAAGTGCAGGGCCAGCAGTTTCCCGCGGCTATTGTCCGCACGAAAGAAGCGGTGAGCGGAACGGAATCAACCGCCCAGCAACAAACAATCCTGGATGCATTGCGCACACTGTATGCAACCGAAAATGTTCGTCTGGAACGGTTGGAAAGTGTCGGCCCCACAGTGAGCCAGGAATCGACACGCAGTGCTGTTGTTGCGGTGTTCGGTGCCTCGATTGCCATTTTGATCTACCTGACGTTTGCGTTTCGCAAGGCACCCAATCCGCTTCGCTATGGCTCCTGTGCCATCATCTCGATGGTGCATGACATATTGCTTATCCTGGGCGTGGCGGCGGCTCTGGGCTATTTTATTGGCCTCGAAGTGGACGCGCTCTTCCTCACCGCCATGTTGACTATCCTCAGCTTCTCGGTGCATGATACGATTGTGGTGTTTGACCGCATTCGCGAAAACCTGATGAACAGGAAAGCAAGCGAAACATTTGAAGATATTGTCAATCACAGCATCGTGCAAACATTGCCGCGCTCGATCAACACGCAGTTGACCACGCTGTTCACGCTGACTGCACTGTTGCTGTTTGGCGGAAGTTCGATTCAACATTTTATCCTGATATTGCTGATTGGTCTGATTAGTGGAACCTACTCGTCCATCTTCAATGCGGCGCAAATTCTGGTTGTGTGGGAAAAGCACGAATGGAAAACCTGGTTTGGGCGCAGCGAGAAGAACCAGCAATCCGTCGTAAGCAGCTAATACTGCATTCGCATGCATAATACAAAACGCAGAGGTGCAGAGACGCTGAGATACAGAGATACAAAGAATATGCCAGTGTTCTTTTGATCCGTGTTTATCCGTGCTTCAAGGTAGGAGTATCCGCGTCATCACCCCCTCCCCAAACCCCTCTCCCATCCAGGGAGAGGGGCTTCCGAACACGTTTTCCCTTTCCCCCCCCGTGTGGGGGAAGGGATCAGGGGAAGGGGGGCGAGCGTGGTAGAGCTTCAAATTCGGCACAAACAAACGTAACGCTGTACTAAGTGATTGACCAAAAAGTTTACCCATGTGAGCGAAGCGGACGGGCATGGTATGGAAACGAAGTGGTTCCTGTTGAAGGAAAACGCGTATGGCTCCAATTATAACCCTGACCACTGACTTTGGAACGCGCGACAGCTATGTTGGCGCAATGAAGGGCGTGATTCTGGGCATCTGCCCGGATGCCCGCATTGTTGATATGACCCACGACATTACCCCGCAAAACATCCTGGAAGCCGTGTTTGTGCTTGAGAGTTTTCTCGCCTATTTTCCCCCCGAAACCGTCCATGTGGTGGTCGTCGATCCGGGCGTTGGCAGTGACCGCCGCTCGCTTGCGATGACGACGCCGCAGGCACGGTTTGTCGGGCCAGATAATGGCGTATTTGGCCTGGTATGGCAGCAATCGCTGGCACGCTGGTCGGCGGCCGAGGTGCAGGCGGTGGAGCTGCACAACCAGCGGTTCTGGTTGCCAGAAGTCAGCAACACCTTTCATGGGCGCGATATTTTTGCCCCGGTCGCGGCGCATCTGGCGTGTGGCGCAGATATGCAGGTGATGGGCGAGCCGCTGGAAACGCTGATAGTGCCAGCCGTGCCGCAGCCTGAATGGAAATCTGGGCGGCATGTCGTGGGTGAAGTGGTGTTTATTGACCACTTCGGCAACTGTGTCACCAATCTCGGCGTGGAACAACTGGAACAGTTGCGCATCAACACGGGCAGCACGATCCTGCAATACATTATTCTGGAAGTAGACGCGCCGGCTATCACCACGCCGCTCCTCATCAGTGCTACCTATGCGGATGCGGAACCCGGCGAGGTGCTTTCTTTGCTCGGCAGTAGCGGGCGGCTTGAGATTGCGGTGAACCAGGGTTCTGCGCACGAGGTGGCTGGCATTGAGATTGGCACGAAAGTGGGTGTAAAAGCCGGCGGCTGGGGGTAGGGGAGGGGATAATGCAGAATGCAGAATGCAGAATGCAGAATGAGGGAATGAGGTATGACAGAGACATCCGCAGCAGCCTGGGCGGAGCTTGAGATTGGCATTATGCCCGGTACGGACGGCAATTACAACGTCCAGTTGGTTTTTCACGATTCAGATGGCGGTGATTTCAAAACACCGGTTGTGCAGGTTGCTTTGCCACATGATAATCTCAAACAGTTCCTATTAGACATTCCTGCCTATGGCAATGCGCTGAGTCAGGCTCTTTTTACAGAGCTTCCTATTCGTGACACGTTTTTGCAGGCATTGACCATTGCAAGCAGGTTAAAGGTCTCGTTGCGTCTGCGTTTTGTGCTGGATGCGAGCCTGCCGCAGGTGCATGCATTGCTCTGGGAAACCCTCATTGACCCCCGCGACACCTCCCTGCCACTCACGCAGCGGGGCACGCTGGCAACCAATCAAGACATGCTCTTCTCCCGCTATGTCAGTGGGGCACACTGGCAACCAGTTACCATCCCACCTCGCTCCGACTTGCGTGCGCTGGTTGTTATCGCCAACCCGACCAATATCGAACAATACCACGGCCTCTCACCGATTGATGTGCAGGCAGAGCAGTGCCTGGCGCAGGACAGTTTGCAAGGCATTGCATCGGTGACCACGCTTGCCTCTGGTGGGCAGGCCACCGTGCGCACAATCAACCACCGCTTGCTTGATGGCTACCACATCCTCTATCTGGTCGCGCATGGTGGGGTTATCAAGGGCAGAACCTGGCTCTGGCTGGAAAACGAACATAGCGCGGTAGCGGTGGTTGAAGCCGCAGAACTGGTCAAGGTGCTGGCTGATATGGGGCGGCGGCGGCCGCTGCTGGTGGTGCTTGTCTCCTGTCAGAGTGGCGTCACGAGTACAGAAGTGTTACTGGACGATGGCGAACAGGCAGAAACCGCCGCGCCTGTCAAGCATGCAGCTCTGGCGGTGCGCTTGATGGAGGCAGGCATCCCCGCGGTACTGGCGATGCAGGACAATCTCACAATGGAAACCGCCCGTGCGTTTCTGCCCATTTTCTTTCAAGAACTGCAGCGTCATGGTCAGGTTGACTATGCCGTCACCGCTGCTCGTGGAGTCACTCGCCAGCGGCACGACTGGTGGGTACCAGTACTCTTTCAACGGGTGCAGAATGGGCGTATCTGGAAAGAGGGCGAACCTGCTGCAAGTGATGCAGCACCCTCATCAGCCCCCGCTGCAATCACTCCATCTTCCATTTCCCAGGAAACCATAGACCAGCGCAAGTTGCGCGAAAAGATGCATGAGCTTTTTAGCCTGGAAGACCTGGATGTTGTTTGCAAGAATGTCGAGCTAAGCCTGCGTGATCAAGGGAAAGACCTTCAGGTCAATCTCGAAGTCGTTGGTGGTTCTGGCAAGAAGAGCAAAATTCTCAATCTGATAGATTACCTGTATCGTCGCGGGTTGCTCGCCCACCTCGTTGTGGCCGTCATGGAGGAAAGGCCAGAATTGCGCCTTGAGGACATCACCTGATTCGGATGGATAGTTTCTTTTCACCACGGAGACACGGAGGCACAGAGAGAACAGGGTTTCCCCTCTCAATGGGGTTCACTTGCAGGTGTGTGCGGGAACCTGGTTCCCGCACGCTCCCC
>CAYFVX010000320.1:0-5620 GCA_964346425.1 uncultured Chloroflexaceae bacterium
TTTTTCGACTTCGTCGAAAAACGCACACACCCCACGGTAAAATCCCGTCCACGATATTTCGTGGTGCTACCTCCACGGATGATACCCTGTGAAAGACAATATCCCGCAACCTTAAACGCTCATAAATCCTTCGCGTTCATCGGATGACGAAAGCCCGACACTTTGCATGCCCAGGCCAGGGGAGGAGAGACCACCTGCCCCATTGCCAAACGAGTTCAATACCTGCATGTAATTGACCCGCTCAAAGGCCGCCGGTTGATCAATTGCTTTCTGGCTCATACTCCCCTGCATCTGCGTAATGGATTCATATTCCCGTTCTTCCATCCAGTCGCGTATGCCGTTGAGCATCGAAGTAGTGTGATCAATACCAAACTTGAGCAGGGAAGACGTCATCATGGCAACTTTTGCCCCCGCCATCATAACCTTCAGCACATCCTCAGCAGTATGCACACCGGTGGACGCAGCCATATCTGCCTCCACTCTGCCATACAGCAGTGCAATCCAGCGCAATGGCAACCGCAATTCGTTCGAAGTACTCAGCATCAGGTTCGGCGAAACCTCCAGCTCTTCCAGGTCGAAATCTGGCTGATAGAAACGATTGAACAGCACCAGACCATTGGCTCCTGCTTCAACCAACCGTTTCGCCAGATTGGGCAGCGCGGTGAAATAAGGGCTGAGCTTGACTGCCACCGGAATCTGCACCTGGGCGCGAATATCGCGCATCAAACCGACATACCGTTCTTCCAGGGTATTGCTATCCAGGTTCGCATCGGTCGGGACATAGTAGATATTGAGTTCCAGCGCGTCAGCACCGGCCTGCTCGATCTTTTTGGCGTATTCAACCCAGCCACCAGTTGATACCCCATTCAGGCTCCCAATGACCGGAATACCGACGGCTTCTTTGACCTTTGCAATTTGCTCCGTATACCCATCCGGACCGGTGTTGTAGGTCTGGAAATCGGGGTAATAGCTTTGCACTTCGACAAACGTGTGCTGCCCCATCCCGATATAGTATTCGAGTTCACGCCCTTCGTGAACAATCTGCTCTTCAAACAGTGAATACATAACAACAGCGGAGACGCCTGCTTCCTCCATACGACGGATATTGTCTACATCTCGTTGTAGGGGGCCTGACGAGGCTACCAGCGGGTTCTTCAGGGTCATTCCCAGGTAGTTGGTCGTTAAATCCATCTTCCATTCTCCTTGTATCTTATGGGAAAGCGACGGATGCTCAAGTTTCTTAACATGGAATGCCTGAACATCCGTCACTCACCCTCTCTTGTCGCCTGTGACTATTCTTCTGGTGCGTATGCCTGGACCAGTCTCTCGTACAGCCTCCAGTGTTCGTTCACTCCCTGCTGCGCCTGTTTCATCAGAGCTTCCGCACGCTCCTCGTCAGTTTGCAGCAACACTTTGTACCGCGCTTCGTTGTAGGCATATTTCTCCAACGGAATGCTCGGTGCTTTGGAGTCCAATTTGAACGGATTCTGCCCCTCGTTTTTCAGCAATGGATTGAAGCGATACAACTGCCATGCGCCAGATTGGACTGCCAGTTTTTGTTGCTCCAGACCTTTGCGCATGTTGATACCGTGCGCAATGCAGTGTGTATAGGCAATCACCATCGATGGACCGGGGTAGGCTTCGGCCTCAAGAATGGCATTCAACGTCTGCGCATCATTGTAGCCCATCGCAACCCGCGCAACATAGATATAGCCGTAGGACATGGCTATCAAGCCCAGGTCTTTCTTGGCGATATCCTTGCCCTGTGCCGCAAATCGGGCGACTGCGGCAAGCGGCGTTGCTTTAGATGATTGTCCACCCGTATTGGAATACACTTCGGTATCCATCACGAGCATATTGACATCCCGTCCCTGCGCCAGCACGTGGTCGAGACCACCATAACCGATGTCATACGCCCAACCATCACCGCCCATAATCCAGACACTCTTGCGGACGAGGTAATCTGCCAGGCTCAACAAATCTTTTGCTTTGGGGTCATTGACGCCTTGCAATTTCTCTTTCACCTGCGCAACGCGCTTGCGCTGCGCCTGGATGCCGGCTTCGGTTGTCTGGTCTGCATTTATAATTTCTTCGACCAGATTATCGCCCAGCGTGCTGCCAAGCTGCTGCACCAGTTCGCGAGCATACTCGGTGTGCTTGTCTATGGAAAGACGCATACCCAGGCCAAACTCGGCGTTATCTTCAAACAGTGAGTTTGACCACGTTGGCCCACGACCTTCCGTATCGGTTGCCCAGGGCGTCGTCGGCAGGTTGCCACCATAGATAGATGAGCAGCCGGTGGCGTTGGCAATAATCATGCGGTCACCAAACAACTGCGAAATGAGCTTGACATACGGGGTTTCGCCACAGCCGGCGCAGGCCCCGCTAAACTCAAACAATGGTCGCAGCAACTGCGAATTCTTGACCGTGTTGACACTGACTTGTGTACGGTCTATTTCGGGCAAATTCAGGAAGAATTCCCAATTCTCGCGTTCCTGTTCACGGATGGGAACTTGCTGCTCCATATTGATAGCCTTGCGTCCAACCTGGCTCTTGTTCTTGGCAGGGCAGACTTCCACACACAACGCACAACCGGTGCAGTCTTCCGGTGCCACCTGAATGGTAAACTTCGTACCGGGCAATTCTTTGAAGCGGGCATCAATAGATTTGAAGGTTTCAGGAGCTTTGTCCAACTCAGATGGTTCATACACCTTCATACGAATGACCGAGTGCGGACAGACAAACGCACATTTGCCACACTGGATACAAACACCTGGATCCCAGACAGGGATTTCCAGACTGATATTACGCTTCTCCCACTGCGTGGTGGCGGTGGGGAAAGTGCCATCGAACGGCATAGCACTGACGGGCAACGACTCGCCCTCATTGACCATCATCGGTGCCAGCACCTTGCGCACAAATTCTGGTGCATGGTCAGAAACCGGCGGGCGGCGGTTGAACGTGCTGGTCACTTCCGAAGGAACTTTCACTTCGTTGAGATGTGCCAGCGAGTGGTCCACCGCCTCAAAGTTCTGGTTGACAACAACATCACCAAACTTGCTGTAGGTCTTCTTGATAGCTTTCTTTATTTGCTCAATTGCCTGTTCGCGCGGCAATACGCCACTAATAGCAAAGAAGCATGTCTGCATGATGGTATTGATACGCTGCCCCATACCGGTCTGACTCGCTACTTCATATGCATCAATGACATAGAATTTCAGCTCTTTCTGGATGATTGTTTCCTGGGTTTCACGTGGCAGATGCTCCCATACTTCCTCTGGCCCATAAATGCTGTTGAGCAGGAAAGTAGCCCCTTTGCGTGCATTCTTGAGCACATCATACTTCTCCAGGAAATTGAACTGATGGCAGGCGATAAAATCCGCTTCATGCACCAGATAGTGCGACTTGAACTCTTCAGGACCAAAACGCAGGTGTGAAATAGTCATCGCACCTGACTTGCGGGAGTCATAGACGAAATATCCCTGCGCATAGTTATCGGTTTCCTCACCGATAATCTTGATCGAGTTCTTATTGGCACCCACAGTACCGTCTGCACCCAGACCCCAGAACATACAGCGAACGACCTTGTCGCTCTCAATCGAGAAGCTCGGATCGTAATCCAGGCTGGTATGTGTCACGTCATCATTGATACCAACGGTAAAGTGATTCTTGGGCTTGTCTTTCTTTAGCTCATCAAAGACTGCTCTGACCATCGCCGGTGTGAAGTCTTTGGAAGAAAGGCCATAGCGACCACCAATCACACGTGGCATCTGTTTGACAGGAGCTTCACCAGTCAACACTGTCTCATTGAGTGCGGTGATAACATCGTGGTACATGGGCTCGCCGTTGGAACCAGGCTCTTTTGTACGTTCCAGCACCGCAATGGTCTTCACACTTGCAGGTAGTACATTGACAAAGTGGCTGAGCGAGAATGGCCGATACAGGCGCACCTTGATCATGCCGATTTTTTCACCCTGCTTGTTCAGGTAGTTGACCGTTTCTTCGACGGTTTCCGCGCCTGAACCCATGATCACGACCACATTCTCGGCCTGCGGGTCGCCGACATAATCAAACAAATTGTAGCGGCGTCCTACGATATCGGCAAAGCGGTCCATGACCTTTTGCACCTTTTCGGGGCAGGCATCATAGTAGGGATTGACCGTTTCCCGTGCCTGGAAGAATGCATCCGGGTTTTGCGCAGTGCCACGCAGCACCGGACGGTCTGGCGTCATTGCCCGCGCACGATGTTCCTGAATAGTATCGTGATTTATCATTGCCATCAGGTCTTCATCATTCAGCAACTCGGCTTTGGCAACCTCGTGCGAAATGCGAAATCCATCAAAGAAATGCACAAACGGAATGCGTGTTTCCAATGTGGCAGCGTGCGCAATACAGGCCATATCATGCGCTTCCTGCACCGAGTTGGAAGCAAGCAATGCGACACCTGTGCCACGAATGGACATCACATCTGAATGATCGCCAAAAATAGAGAGCGCGTGGGTAGCCACTGTGCGAGCAGAGACATGGAAAACACTGGGCGTCAACTCGCCGGCGATCTTGAACATATTGGGAACCATCAAGAGCAAACCCTGCGAGGCCGTAAACGTTGTGGTTAATGAGCCGGCCTGCATCGCTCCGTGGAGCGCACCCGCGGCACCGCCTTCAGACTGCATCTCAACGACCAGCGGCACAGTGCCCCAGATATTGGTTTGCTTGAGCGCAGACCACTGGTCGGCAAATTCTCCCATCCCTGAAGATGGAGTAATGGGATAGATAGCAATAACCTCGCTCAACTTATGAGCTACTTTGGCTGTTGCCTCATTCCCGTCTAGCGTAACAACTGTACGTGTCATATGAACCTCCATTAGTTCTAAGGTTGAACGTCCTCGACTCGACCTTACTTCTTCTTGGTGTGCCGTTTACGGGAACAGACTATTATGCTTCTGCCAACATAGTACGTGCAGAAGGTTGGCACAGGGTTTCATTCAAACATAGATGCATAGTGATTCCGGGCTTCTTCTTCGGGACACTCCTGTCTTTTCCATGCTTTTGTGCGGATATAACACCATCAAAAGCATACGTGGAAAAAAACTCCATATACCAGCAACCACCGGGTACAACATCAAGATTGATTGCTTTCGACCGTCTTACAGGCTCCATGTCCAGCGTGAGAGGTATGGAGTGAGAAGGACATCGGGTACCATGCCCGGTGCTCTGCTGTAGTACTGCTATTATAATACATTTTTTATATCTTTATGCCGGCACAAGTCCACGATTGCTTCGCGCACATATTGTGGAATTAGTCATTTTGCCGCCTCCTATCATACCATATCATGGACATATGCTTTCCGAAAAACTGCAGATCTGGCAGGAGTATTGCAACAATCTGGAGTGACCAATACTCAGTGGGGTTTGTTGGTTTTTTCGACGAAAGTCGAAAAAACCAACAAACCCCACCAGAATGGGGAGTGTGAGGGAACCAGATCCCCTCACGCACCCACAGGTGCCACCTGTTGAGGGAACTGGGGGACTTCGTTCCCCAGAAAACCCCTTTGTTGTGGTGTTTTTTCGACTTCGTCGAAAAAACACCACAACAAACAGGTCTGGTGCTTTGCACCAG
>CAYFVX010000321.1:0-5619 GCA_964346425.1 uncultured Chloroflexaceae bacterium
CACTTCCGTGATGGGGAAAGGCCCCTGGGTTTCTTTGAGCATATGGGCAAGGTCTTCGCCCTCTATGAAATCCATGACGAGGAATTGTCCAATATCGTCAGTAAAATAATCCATGACCCTGGCAAGGGCCGGATGACGCAGTCCAGCCAGAATTTTTGCTTCACGTTCAAAGTGTCTGGCAATATGTTCCCCTTCAAGGGCGGTTTGTTTGAGCGCAACACTTTGCGAGAGGCGTTCATCGGTCGCTTCATAGACGGTTCCCATGCCTCCCTTGCCGATTCGTCGAAGAATTCGATAGCGACCATGAACCAGGGTATTTTCCTCAAGGATAATCATATGCTTTTCTCCCGTACCCTCCTGTTCACAACGACATTGTTCTGGATGTGCATGCTTCTTTAGCGCAGGGCAGCCGTTGCTGGCAAGATAGGTATGGCAACATTGCTCTTACGTCTTTTGCCCAATTGGCTCGGGATCTATCTGGACACGCACAATATTGGGCATCGCATGGCGAAGATCTCGTTCCATACATGCCATGGTCGTATGAACTTCTGTGAGTAATGTATTGCCCGGAAATTGACAATGCAGTGTGACAATAATTCCTTCATCCGTCAACAGTGCTTCGGTTTTTATGATAGACGAAGCATGCGAGAGCTTCTCAAGCGCATCCTGCAGTTGCTGATGCACAGGATTATACCGCACGGCCGGCCGCACCTTATCATGGCGTGGTTCGAGATGGACGGCAACGATGGCCTGGCAGGGTAATTCGGCCGCAATTGCCGCTTCCAATTTTTCTGAGTGGGTATGCGCTTCTTGCAACGTCAGGCTTTCTGGCAACTCCATATCCATCTCAACCCGTACTTCATCGATGAGTTGATAGATGTCCAGGTTATGGACGCGCAATCCGAGTCGTTGCGCGGTTGAATAAATAGTGGTGGTATATGGTTCCGTCAATGTGCGGGTTGGCTCGATATGCACCAGCACATTGGCTTTCTCCAGATCTAACCGCACCGCTTTTTCCACCCGGTGGCTGAGATCATGCGCTTCTTCTAGCGAAAGCCCCCGCGACATGCCAACAGTGACATCAACGAAAGGTTGCTCGCCCACAAACCGCGCCCGTACCTGCGCACTGTTGGGCACGACCGCTGGTAACTCTGAAATGCGATGGATAAGGCGATGGCTCAATTCATCAGGAATGCTATCCATCAATGCGTAAATGGATTCCTTCCCAATTTTCCAGGCAGCAGAGAGTGCTATCAGGGCAACAATTGCAGCGGCTAGAGCATCAAACCGTTCGATAAACCAGCGGGGCAATGGCAACCATTGTTCGAGCGTAATCAGCCCCAGCGTAACCAGCACAATGAGCGAGCGCAAGATATCATTGGCAAAATTGGTTGCGCTGGCCTCAAGACTCTGGCTTTTGAGGGTGCTCGCAATACGTTTGAGTTGATAAACACGAATGCTGTTGATAAGCAGGGTAAAGACCACAATGGCAAATATCCAGATGGAAATATCTGGCACTTGCGGGGCAATAAAAATGCGTAGCAACGCATTCCATAGCACCCAGCCATAGGTGGCGGTCATCAAAATGGTTTGCGCCAGTGCGCCCAGGTTTTCAGCACGAGCATGACCGTAAGGGTGGTTGTCATCGGGGGGAAGGTCTGCTACCCGAACCGCCAGAAAGGTTACTCCATCAGAGAGAAGGTCTATGATAGAGTCGACTGCTTCTGCCAGCAGGCTTAAACTGCCGCTGATAAGACTTATAACAACTTTGATAATGGCAAGAATGATGCTGAGTCCAATCGAAAAGGCAACAGCAGATTTTTTGGATAACGTTTGCACATCAGGTGTTCAAGTCGAGCACTAATTTTCTAGCTCTGCCAGACGTTCGCGCAGACGTGTTACTTTATCCCGTGCCTGTGAAAGGCTATCACGCTCTTTCTGAACGACATGGTCGGGTGCTTTGTCCACAAAGCTTTTATTTGCCAGACGTGATTCACGCCGCGCAATATCTGCCTCGGCATTTTTTAGCTCTTCGGTTAGGCGTTCAAGTTCTTGTTGCAGGTCTATCATACCTGCCAGGGGAAGATAGACCTCGACAGTACCCAGTACCAGGGTAGCAGCCTGGCGCGGCTTGTCGGTCAGCTCTTCTACAACAGAAAGCTCTGCGCTATTGACACGGGCCAGGCGGCTGATCAACATGCTTTCTGCCTGTATATGTTCGGTGTGTTCACCTGCAACAATGATAGCACGTATCCAGCGAGCTGGCTCAACTTTATACTCATTCCGCATGTTGCGGATGCCAATGATGATGTTCTGGAGCAATCCAAAGAACGTATCTGCGGCTTCATCCAACCATTCTGTTTCTGCAATGGGATAACGGGATACCATAATGGAAGGTTGGTGTGGGGTTGGAGCGGGTTGTGATGCACCACTGTGTAACGCTATCAGAAACTGCCAGGCTGCTTCAGTCACATAGGGCATAAACGGATGCAACAGACGCAATGCCCCTTCCAGCACAGTAAAGAGAATGCTGCTGGTGAGTTGCTGGCGTTGCTCATCCCCTTCAAGCTGGACTTTGGCGACTTCGATATACCAGTCTGCAAACGTATTCCACAGGAAGTCCTGTATCTGTCGCCCGGCTTCGCCAAAGTTGTAGCCCTCCAGCAGCCGATCCACGTCTTGAACCAGGTGGTTGTAGCGCGAAAGTATCCAGCGGTCTGCCAGCGTGAGCAGGCTGGCGTCAATCGTTGCAACGCCATTGCTGGGTATGAGCGGTTGCGCTCCCTGCGAGGCACGGCTATGCGCACTGACGACAAAGCGGGTCATATTCCAGATTTTGTTGGCAAAGTTGCGGGCTGCCTCGATACGTTGCGGGTTGAGGTTCAGGTCCTGCCCCGGCGTGCCGCTGGTTGCCAGCGTGAAGCGGAGCGCATCCGTGCCGTAAGTATCCATAACTTCCAGCGGATTGACCACATTGCCGTAGCTTTTGGACATCTTGCGCCCATGTTCATCGCGCACCAACCCGTGCAGGTAGATGGTATGAAATGGCTCGACGTCGGTCAGGTAGCACCCCATCATCATCATGCGTGCCACCCAGAAGAACAGAATATCATAGCCGGTTTCCATCACACTGGTAGGATAGTAGGCTTGCATATCTGGCGTATCTTCGGGCCAACCCAGCGTGCTAAAGGGCCAGAGGCCACTACTATACCATGTGTCCAGCACATCCGGGTCCTGCGTGGCGTTCTCTGGTGGTGGGTCGTCTGGGCCAGGCACGATAACCTCGCCATCAGGGGTATACCAGACAGGGATGCGGTGTCCCCACCAGAGTTGGCGGCTCACACACCAGTCCTGAATATTTTCCATCCAGTGGGTGTAGACTTTTTCAAAGTGCTCAGGAATGATGCGCGTGCGCCCCTCTTTCACCGCAGCCAGGGCCATGTCTGCCATTTTGCGGGTGCGTACAAACCATTGCTCACTCAGCAATGGCTCAATACCCTCGCCACCGCGCTGGCTAATGCCAACGTTGGAGGTGTGTGGTTCTGTTTTTACCAGCAACCCTTCGTGCTCCAGGTCTTGCACCAGAGCTTTGCGTCCATCGAAACGGTCCATGCCCTGGTAGGGACCGGCTTCTTCATTCAGCGTGGCGTCTTTATTGAGCATGTTGATCATAGGCAGGTCGTGCCGTTTGCCAACGTCATAGTCGTTGGGGTCGTGCGCGGGAGTAATCTTGACTGCGCCGGTCCCAAACTCTTTGTCAACATATTCATCCGCAATGATAGGAATACGCCGGCCTATGGCGGGCAGGAGCGCGTAGCGGCCGATGAGGTGGCGATAACGTTCATCTTCCGGATTGACGGCCACGGCGGTATCCCCGAGGATCGTCTCCGGGCGCGTGGTCGCGACGACAATAAATTCGCTGGTTCCACTGGCCCATTCGCCGCTCTTCCAGATATTCGCAGGCAAATCGTCGCTGTCTGCACTGGCGAGCAGGGGATAGCGAACATACCAGAGATGACCCTGGCGTGTTTCATATTCAACTTCCAGGTCGCTTACCGCCGTGCCCAGGTTCGGCGACCAGTTGACGAGATAGGTTCCACGATAAATCAACCCATCATCGTAGAGCTTTTTAAATGACGTATGGACGGCGCGACATAATCCTTCATCAAGGGTAAACCGTTCGCGATCCCAGTCGCAGCTTGCCCCCATGCGGCGCATTTGTTGCTGAATGACCCCCCCATATTTCGTTTGCCATTCCCAGGTGCGGCGCAGGAACTCTTCGCGGCCCACCTGCTGGCGGCTGGTTCCTTCGCGCATCAGCATCTTTTCCACCTGGAGCTGGGTGGCGATGCCGGCATGGTCGGTGCCGGGTACCCAGAGCGTCTGGTAGCCCTGCATACGTCGCCAGCGTATCATCAGGTCTTCCAGCGTCACGAACATGGCATGACCAATGTGCAGCTCGCCGGTGACGTTGGGGGGAGGGATGCTGATAACGAAGGGGGGGAGGGGAGCCTGTTCATCTGGCGGAAAAAATTGGGAATCTTCCCACCATTGGTACATTGGCTGCTCGATCTTTTGTGGATCGTATGGTTGGCTGAGATCGGTATCGCTAAGAAACGGTAACAAATTCGTCACTCCTCAACTGTTTTCTTGGAAGTATCCTGCTCCATATTGCCTCATACGGCTTTTACCTTGTCATTCTACTTGGCGTATAACAGGGTGTCAAGCGGGGGGAGTTTGACGTAGCTCTAGCCGGTTGGTATAATCAAGCGCATTGCTTTCGTAAAACCTGGGTCGCTCAGTGTGCCCTGTTTCTGGTAGCAGATGGCAAAAGAGAAAAGTCTCTGTTTTGCCGGATTGCTCCATAATCTTATGATGTTTCAAAGAATGCGCAATTGTCTGGAGGATATTCATGCCCAATCCATTTGACCCTTCGTATCTCACGCAATCCAGCGCGGCATTTGGGCCATTTGCGTGGATTTTTTTCTTGTTGCAGTTTCTCCTGGTGGGAGCTGGATTTTATTATAAGACCATGCGAAGTGATAGCAATGCGCTCCGCAAGCAGCTCCTGGAGCAGCTTGGGCTTGCATTGATGATTGCAGGAGGAATTGGTATTGTGTTAGGAGGGTTGCGGTTGGGGAATGTGGCGGTGTTTGCGCAACGTTTCTGGTTCTACCTGGCTCTGGTTGGCGAACTGGTGCTGGGGGGATATGCTGCCTATTATGCGCGAAATGAGTATCCCCGGCGGTTGCGGGTAAGCCAGACCCAGCGTGGCAAGAGCAGTGCGCGGCGGCAGAACGCACAGGTTTCCGCGGCGCAGTCCTCGCGCAACGGAAACGCAGATGCGGAGATGCAAGAAACCGCGGCCGGCGACCAGTCGCGTACTCGTCGTGAGGCACGGCGTGAGCGCAAACGTCGCAAAAAATAAGACCTGCGCAACTATCCCCTATTCCATGACGCCTTTTCATGGGCAAAAAAAGGGACGAGAGCTGGTGCATAGTGCAACCTTCCTCTTGTCCTCTTCTCTGTATCTCTGCGTCTCTGCGCCTCTGCGTTGTTACCAGTTTATACGATAATAATACCAACTTAGGCTGAACAGTTAAGAAAACTGGTACAATA
>CAYFVX010000322.1:0-5616 GCA_964346425.1 uncultured Chloroflexaceae bacterium
AGCTCCGCCAGCTTCTGGGCGCGGTCGCCGCCTACGCCGCCGGCGGGGGGGCGGCCTGGTTTCGATGAGAAAACCGCATTTAATCGATCAAGGATGCATTCTGGTACCTAAAATAAAGAAGCAACAAGAATTCCCATGATCTTCATTTCGGGCAGTTTGCCAACTCTCCTTGAGAGAAGATTGACATCTTCTGCGTCAAGAGTTCTCCACTGTGCGGTGTCTAGTATATCAAACTTGCAGATTTTTTCAAGGCGTTTTTTTTATTGGTAGCACCACAGAATATCGTGGAGTATCCTCAACGCAGTTGACCCAGGGGGTTGCGAGGGGACTTGTGTCCCCTCGCAACCCCCTTCTGGTGGGGTGTGTGCGTTTTTCGACTTCGTCGAAAAACGCACACACCCCATGGTAAAATCCCGTCCACGATGTTTCGTGGTGCTACCATGTTTTGAGTTTCGGTTGTGTAAGTCATGCGCTTGAAATTGGATAGTGCTCTGCTGCAAATCACGATACATTTCTACTTCAAACGCGTGTCATCCTACTCCTTTTTCCAGAATTTCCACCAGGGGCGTTTGCGGTGTTGCGGGCGGTCCAGGATTTCCATTGGCAGAAAGCCGTCGTTTTTTTCGCCTTCCCAGGTCATATGGTTGAATGCGATGATGGGGAGCGGGGGGGCGTTTGGGTCGCCGAGGATAGCGTCATCGGGTAAGGCTTCCAGGTCGGCGATGCCCAGGATCGCAAATTCGTCGCCGACGTTCCATTTGTACTTTGGATGACCGTGCGGCCAGTTTATTTTGTTGGTGTTGATAAGCACGGTGGGACAGTGGCGACAGTACCAGGCGCAGTCGTTGCCGAAGATGAACTGGTCGGTGATTTCCTCCCCGCGACGCGTGATCATGATCAGTGGCTCATTGTGGTTTTCGAGCGGGTTGTCGCAGCGTGGGCAGGTGAGGTCGGTCTTGTCTTCGAGTGCCTGGTAGAAGCAGGTGCGTTTTCGTTTGAGGGGTAGCGGCTTTTTGCGTGGTTTTACGGGTTTTTTGATGGTTTCTCGACCGCTGCTGGTGTTTTGGGATGGTTGTTGTTCTGCTGCGTTGCTTGCAGGGACTTTTTGTCCGCTAGTGTTCTGGGGTGGTTGTTGTTCTGCTGCGTTGCTTGCAGGGACTTTGCGTCCGCGTTTTGTGCTCATATAATTCTCTCTGGATACTTGGTATCTGGTATACTGGTTTCTGTATAATATGGTATCAGGTGCGACGGAACGCGGCGAAGCCGCAAAAACACCAGGACGCTCTTCTCTCAATGGGCGGGGCCGCAAAAAATCTGCCGCACGCTCTGGTATCTCCAGTGTATCACATGAATGAAGGACTCTCGTTGATAGCAGAGGAGGCAAGGTATGGTCGTTTTGAGACACCTCGAAGGGGTTGCCAGTCGGAAGGTGCAAACGCAGCGTGGAATGTTTCATGTTTTGGAGACGGGGCCTGCTGATGGTGTGCCGGTGGTGTTCATCCACGGGAATGTGTCTTCCGCATTGTTCTGGGAGGAACTTATGCTGGGTCTCCCGGAAGGGTTTCGGGCGTTTGCCATAGATATGCGGGGCTATGGAGAATCGGAGACGTTACCAGTGGATGCTACCCGCGGGTTGCGTGATTTTAGTGATGATATTCATGCGGTCGTGACGGAACTTGCGCTGGAGGCTATCTGTCTGGTTGGTCATTCGCTCGGTGGAGGGGTGGTGATGCAGTATACGATTGATTATCCGGAGGATGTGCAGTCGCTTACGCTGGTTGCTCCGGCTTCTCCCTATGGCTATGGCGGTACCAAAGATCTGCACGGCACTCCCTGCTGGCCGGATTTTGCTGGTTCAGGTGGGGGGATTGTTAATCCGGAAATTGTGCGCCGATTGGCGGAGGAAGACCGCAGTGAAGAGAGCGATTTTTCACCACGGCAGTTGCTCAGAAACCGCTATGTGAAGCCGCCGTTTCGTTCTGCCAGGGAAGATGATCTCGTGGAGTCTATGCTCAGTACCACTATCAGTGATGGGAATTATTGCCGTGATATGCTTGCTTCTCCCAACTGGCCGAATGTTGCTCCTGGGACTGTTGGTGTCAATAATGCGTTGAGTCCCAAATATTGCAATGTGCGTGGACTGGCGGATATTACTCCCAGACCACCGATTATCTGGATCCGCGGGGCGGATGATCAGATTGTGTCAGATACGGGGTTGGGGGATCCGGGGACCCTTGGGTCATTGGGCTTTCTCCCTGGCTGGCCGGGGGCTGAGGTGTATCCGCCGCAACCGATGGTTGGGCAGACACGCACGTTGTTGGAGCGATATAAAGCCAATGGTGGTACGTACCATGAATGTGTGATGGAGGATGTCGGGCATGTTCCGTATATTGAAGACGAGGAGGTTTTTCTGGCAATCTGGCTACCCTTTTTGCAGCGGTAGGTGGATGGTAAAGGTGCTTCCCTGACCGGGGGTGCTTTGTACGTTGATTTTGCCTCCATGCTGCTTGATAATGCGTTGACTGATGGCAAGACCAACGCCTGAACCACTCTCTTTGGTGGTGAAAAAGGGGTCAAACATGCGTGATTGTATGTCGTGCGGGATGCCGTAGCCGCTGTCTCGAATTTTCATCACAAATATGGAAGGCTCCGTCGTGGTCGCGAGGAGACTGGTGTTTCGGGTTGTTTCATTTGGGAGCATGTGTTCGTCCGTCGGTTGTACCAGGGTTTGTATGCGGAGTTTGCCGCCATCGGGCATGGCATCTATGGCATTCAAGATGATGTTCAAGAGCACCTGGGTCAGATGGTCTGCATGTCCCAGGAGTAAGGGTGGGTCTTTGACCAGGTCTCGTTCGACGTCTATGCCGTGGTTTGCCAGGGTACCACCGGTGAGCAGGAGGACGCGTTCAACGAGTGCATTGAGGTTGATGTGGGTGGGGGAGTGGTCTTCGTCGGGTTGTTGCAAGTCGAGCAATTGCCGCACGATGGTGCTGATACGGTCAAGCTCTTCTCGGGCCAGTCCGAGGTAGGTGGTTCGTTGGGTTGTGCTGGCTTTTTCGGCCAGGTAGAGGCAGTTTTGAATGGATTGCAATGGGGTATTGACTTCGTGGGCAATTGAGGCAGCCATACGACCGCGTGCTGCGAAGTGTTCGTTCTGGATAGCCAGTGCTTCAACCTGGAGCCGTTCTGTGACGTCAACGACATGCACGATAACCTGATCGACCGGTGTTTCCGGGCCGATGAGGGGAAGTGTTTGAATGTCTAGCACGCGGGTTTGTCCGTTGGAACTGGTGTAGTGTTCGCGGTAGCGGCGTGCGCGACCATCGTGCAGGGTTTTGAGGGCAGATTTGCCTGGAAATGCATAGTTTGGGTGCAGGCACAGGTTTTTCCAGTATGTTCCCAGCAGGTTTTCTTGATCGTCGCCCAGCAAACTGCTCATTGCCTGGTTGACAGCGAGAATTTTGCCGCTGCTATCCAGCAGGAGCAGGCTATCATCTAGCCCATCAAAGAGAGCCCGCAGGGCGTCACGACTGCGGCGCAGGTGGTTTTCACTCTGGCGGAGGGCTTCTTCTGCCTGTTTGCGTTCGGTAATATCGCGAACGATAATCTGGATAGCCAGGATGTTATCCCACATGACATGGCCGGCGTTGACTTCAACCGGGAAGGGGATTCCATCCAGGCGAACCAGGGCGGTTTCTACCCGCGCAATATCTCCTGAGTTGGAGATAATGCGCTGGAGCCAGGCTGCACTCTGGGAGCCATATTCGGGGGCAATGATGGTGCGCAGGTTGCTGCCAAGCAGCATGGTTGCGTCTTCCACGCCAAGCATGTGGAGCAAGGCAGGGTTGACCAGCAGAATTATGCCCTGTACGTCAACGATAAGAATGCCGTCGGGAGCCAGTTCGGTCATGCGTTCAAATTTGGCGCGTTCGATAAGTAGCCGCCGATAGCGGTTGAGGCGGGTGATGGTGTGTACTCGTGTGGTCAATTCAACCGGATCAAATGGTTTGGAAACCAGGTCATCTGCTCCGGCTTCTATTCCTTGCAAGCGGGAGGTGCGGTCATCCAGGGCGGTGACCATGATGACCGGTACTTCGGCCAGGCGTGCGTCGGCACGCAGTCGGCGACAGACTTCAAAGCCGTCCATGTCGGGCATCATGACGTCAAGCAGTATCAGGTCGGGCGTCAGGTCAATGGCTTTGGTCAGGGCTTCTGAGCCGTTGCTGGCGAAGGCCAGCGTGTAGGTCGGGGCATTGAGGAGTGCGCCGAGGGTTTTGCGTCCAAAGGGTTCGTCATCAACGATAAGGATTGTGCTTCTAGGTTCCATTGCTTATGAGATTTGCGAGACATTATGATGATGGAGTTCGAGTTGTTCGATAAATGCTGCATGTGCCAGGCAGAATCGATTGCGCCCTTGATTTTTGGCACAGTACAGGGCGTCATCCGCTTGCTGGAGGAGTTCGCCAAGGGTGGGTATGTGGGGGTTGGCGTCTATGCTGCTGACCCCCAGGCTGATACGTAAGTTCAGGTAGTTTCCTTCTGCAAGTGGGAAGCTTAATGCGGCCACACTACGACGCATCCGTTCGGCAATTTCGCCGGCTTCTTCCAGGGTTGTCTGGGGCAAGACGAGCAAAAATTCTTCGCCGCCCCAGCGACCGGCCCAGTCATACGAGCGTTTGTTTTGTGCGATGGTGCCGGCGACCAGCCGCAGGGCCTGGTCGCCGGTGAGGTGGCCGTGTTCATCGTTGACGCTTTTGAAATGGTCAATATCAAGCATGACCAGGCTCATCGAGCGTTCTTCGCGGATGGAACGCTCCATTTCCGATTGGGCTCGTTCATAAACGGCCCGTCGGTTGAGCAAGCCGGTCAGGCTGTCGTATGTTGCCATAACGTGAAGCTGGTCCAGTGATTCGCGCAGGCGTGATTCAAGATTGATGATGCGTATGCCAATTTTGACCCGTGCTCGCATTTCATTGGGGTCAAAAGGTTTGGTCAGGTAATCATCGGCACCGGAATCCAGCCCAATGACGACGTCCTCTTTTGCGTCTTTGGCCGTGACCAGGATAATGTAAATATAGGATGGAAATATCCCATTGTCAATGCCAAGCCGGATGCGATGGATGAGTTCTACTCCGCTTAATTCGGGCATCATCCAGTCGGTGATAACCATGGGCACGGGATCGCGTTGGAGCAATTCCCACGCTTCCATTCCATCAGTTGCTTCTAAGACCTCATGACCGGCGCGGGTCAGGCTGGCTTGCAGCAAGCGTCGCTGCAATGGATCATCATCGACGATTAACATTCTCATGCTTCTCGTCACCTGTTTCGATACATGTAAGGTACCATTCTCCCTCGAAAGCAAGTTTTTCAAGAAGATATTTCTCTTTGATGATAAGCCCCCCGGTGGTTACGGGGGGCTTGCCATATGGGTATTGTCAATTATATCACGCTTATGGTGTCTATAGAAGATGGATGTACTCTTCTTGTGGGTGAAGCCCATGGTGGGGTGAACCCTCAATGGGTGTCACCAGTGGGTGTGTGAGGGAACCAGGTTCCCTCACACACCCCACCAGAATGGGCTGGCACGCTCTTGCGTGCATTTTTTGCCGTGCGCAA
>CAYFVX010000323.1:0-5598 GCA_964346425.1 uncultured Chloroflexaceae bacterium
TGGTGATGCCGATGACGAGATACTCGATGCCGATTTCGAGGATCTCGACGACGACAACAAGAACAAACGCGCCTGAGGCACGTTTCGCGCGGACGTATCCGGCCTGGCCATAGCGCCGGGCCGGATACGTCACTCCGGTATCAAGGAGATCTCCGATGGCAAAACGTGATTATTATGAAGTATTGGGCGTCCAGCGTGACGCGACGGCAGAGGATATTAAACGAGCTTTTCGCAAGCTGGCACGCCAGTATCATCCGGATGTCAATAAAGAGAGTAATGCGGCGGATAAATTCAAGGAAATTAATGAAGCCTATGAAGTGCTCTCCGATAGTCAAAAACGGGCCGTGTATGACCGCTATGGTCATTCTGTACCGGGCGGCAGTGCTGGTGTTGGTGCAGGGTTTGACCCGTTTGATGCCTTTGGGGGTGATTTCAACACCATATTCGAAACTTTCTTTGGCGGTGGTGCCGGGTTTGCCGGTCGTACACAACGTGAACCACCACGTGGTGCTGACCTGCGGTATAACCTCCATCTCTCTTTTGAAGAGGCCATTTTTGGCTGTGAGAAGGAGATAGAGTTCCGTCGGTTGGAGATTTGTGCAACCTGCCATGGTTCTGGGGCAAAGCCAGGGACCGAGCCCTCAAATTGTCCTCAATGTCGCGGCACCGGTGAGGTGCGTCAGCGTTCGCCCCTGTTTAATATGGTTACTGTGACAACCTGTGATCGGTGTGGGGGAAGCGGAAAGTTTATTGCTCATCCGTGTCCTACATGTCGCGGGGAAGGACGGGTCAGACAAGCCCGCCAGATTACGGTGAAGGTACCGGCCGGGGTAGATAGCAATTCCCAGATACGCATAAGCGGTGAGGGGGAAGCCGGTCCACGGGGCGGCACACATGGTAATCTCTATGTCACGCTTGATGTTCAACCGCATCCTTCTTTCTTTGTGCGGGAGGGTAACGACATTATCCTCGAACTGCAGATCAATGTGGCCCAGGCAGCCCTGGGCGATGAAGTCCAGGTTCCAACTATTGATGGAGATGAAAAGCTCAAGATACCCTCTGGCACTCAGACCGGGCAGGTATTTCGATTGCGCGGGAAAGGCGTACCATTTCTGCGCCAGAGCGGGCGGGGCGATCAGGTGATTATTGCACGGGTAGTCATTCCTAAAAAACTTTCTGAACATCAGCGCAAATTGTTCGAAGAACTGGCACAAACATTGGACAGTGAGGGGACGCCCGGCGAACGGGACGCTGGCCTCTTTGGACGCATTAAAGATGCACTGGGTATCTAAAAAAACGGTACCAGCACAGAAGGCAGTCTTCTGCTTGAAAAAGAAGTGGAATTGATCAGGGTATGTCCGAGCTGTTATATGGGAGAAATGCTGTCCTGGAGTCGTTGCGTGCCGCTCGCCGAAAGCATCGGCAGTTGTTTGTGGTCTCGGAAGCGGCTGAAAAAGGGACTCTTCAAGCAATTGTTTCCCACGCCAGGCAGGTGGGTATACCTATTCGTTCTGTCGAGCGTAATACTCTGAATAGTCAGCTTGGAGGAGCCAATCATCAAGGGGTTGCCCTGGAAACCAGTAGTTACCCTTTTGTAGACCTCGAAGATTGTCTGGACATTGCCCAGAAACATGCTGAGCAGGTCTTGCTGGTATTGCTTGATCATGTGCAAGATCCACAAAACATTGGCACATTGCTCCGCACAGCAGAGGTTTGTGGAGTGCATGGAATAATACTACCGTCGCGTCGTTCTGCTGGCATTACCCCCGCCGTGGTCAATACCAGCAGTGGAGCCAGTGAGCATCTTCACATTGTCAATGGGGGTAATCTGGGGCAGACGATCCGGACATTGCAGCAAAACGATGTCTGGATTGTTGGCGTCGAAAACGATTCACGGGCAACCGAGTTTGATCGAACGGATCTCAATCTTCCATTAGGGTTGGTGTTTGGTGCTGAAGGAAGTGGATTGTCACGTTTGACCCGCGAACGGTGTGATTTTCTGGTCCGTTTACCTATGCGTGGGCAGGTAAGTTCACTCAATGTTGCGGTAGCCGGCAGTATTGTTCTCTACGCTGCGTGGCGACAACGAACAGGAAAGAGGGAGCAGTTATGAAAAAGCTAACGGTTCTTCTGGTGGTATTGCTATCAGGATCAGTTTTCTGGATTTTAGACTTGCGTCGTCGTCTTCAGGCAGCCCAGATACGGGGCGACATGTATCGAGATATATCGGCTCGTCTGGACCGCCGTCTGGCCGAACAAAACGATTAGAAATGCGTGTGTTTCGCCGTGAGCGTCTCAGTTATTCCTTATCCTGATGATGCACGCATTCTCGCAACCTTCCATGTTCGTCCGGCCGTCTTAGATGATATCAACCCTATTCTGGACTTGCACTGCGAGGCATTTGCGGATAAATTCGGGGGAGCCTTCGGCACAAAAGGCATAGCTCGCGGAGTTGCGGCTATGTCTATAGCCTGGAGGCGGCAGGGTATTGCTGCGCTCCGCGGCATGCTCGTAGCCGAATGGCAGGGACAGGTCATCGGCACAACGATGCTGCGTACCTGTGAAATGGGGCATGACCAGACAGGCACGGTGGAATTGGCATTTCAACAGATGCTTGGTCTCTGGGGCGCAACCCGTTCAATTTTTGCGCTTTCCTTATTGAGCCATCCGATAGGTCGTGGCGAAGGGTTTATTACCGATGTCGCTGTGCTGAAGCCATTTCGGCGACGGGGTGTTGCCCATGCGCTCCTGCTTCAAGCAGAGCAGCAGGCACGTGCGCAATACAAGAATTATCTTGGTCTCTATGTGAGTAGTCAAAATCATGGCGCACAACGCCTGTATGAACAGATGAACTTTCGGCGTGTCTATGTGCGTCGTTCCTGGTTGACCCGGCTTATTTTTGGTCAACGCGATTGGGTCTATATGCGCAAGCCCCTTTATTGAAAATGGTTCATAGCGGAAGGATACCAGACATAAAAAAGCCCCCACCACATGGAGGGAGCACGCAACAACAACAGATACAGACAAATGGGAGCTATTCCTCGTATATCCAGGCATCTGTGCTTCGATTCCACTCAACCAACTCTTCTGGTTTGAAAAAGAGAGCAACTTCCTGTTCACCGTTTTCTGGTGAATCAGAAGCGTGAATAAGGTTACGGCCAATTTCCAACCCAAAATCGCCGCGAATAGTTCCCATTGCAGCCTGGGATGGATTGGTGGCACCAACCGTGTTTCGTACTGTCTGGATAACATCTTTGCCAGCAACCACGGCAACAACTGAAGGAGCAGAGATAATGTACTGGACCAGACTATCAAAGAATGGTTTTCCTTCATGGACAGCATAGTGGCGGCGGGCCAGTGCTTCGTCTATCTGGATCATTTTCAAGCCCAGTAGTTTTAACCCTCTTTGTTCTAACCGCGTCACAATAGACCCTATAAGCCCGCGCTGCACAGCATCAGGCTTGATGATAATAAGGGATCGCTCCATAAATATTTTTCAAACCTTTCTAAATGGGAACAGCCTCACCAATACGTTTGGCTGCCCGACGCATTTCCATCTTGACCAACCCCAGATTGACGGTACGCTGTGTGATAACCACCAGAATCAGTTCTTTTGCCTCAAGAACCAGAATAGAGCCTTCATTGGCATCAATGATAGCATCAACCAGTGTCCCGACTCCAATACGCTTGGTTGCTTTGTCAATCTCGCCAAAGATAGCTGCAGACATTGCACCCAAAATTTCAGCATCTTCCTCATCAAGCAGGGTGCTTGCCACAACGAGTCCATCTTTGCCCACGAGTAAACTTCCAATGACCCCATCCACTCGGATCAGGTCTTCAACGATCCGCCGCATAAACTGGCCTTTCATTCTGGCAATTATGAAGCCACTACTATCAACAACGTTATTGCACTACCAGGAGCGAGAACGAGAAAACCAATACGGGTAGTTTCGTTCAGGCTCTCAACCCTCTTTGCGTTCTTCTGACTGCGTCCCTTTTTTTCTTTATGCCACAAACAGCCAGGCAAGAGGGCTGAGATACTCCCAAAATGATTCTCAACCGAACGATGACGACTAACTCAACTGTCCTTTGTAGGCAGCCATTGCTTGAGGATACCGTTTCAGTTTGATATAGGTATCTCCAATCAAACGATATAGTTGTTGCAAGACTGACTGGTCCTGGACATCTGACACAAACTCCCGCACATCATCCACCAGTTCTTCGAGCATTTGACCATCTGCGACAAGCCGTCGGTAATGAAAGATTGCCGCATCATAGTATCCTTTTTCCATCCCCATATGAGCCGTTGCCAGACACAATCCATAATTATCTGGCTCAGATTCAAATTGGGAGATTAAAACATCAAACTCATCATCACCGGTAAGTGGACAGCTTTCTGCTTCTCCATCTTTCTCTTCTTCTGCACTTTGCAGAAGTTCACTACGTGAGACAAAACGCCGTTCTGTTTTAACACCACGACCTGTTCCACGCTTTGATGGTGTCCGAGGAGTAGCCGAACGAGCAGACATCCCACCTTTTGAAGTACCTCCTGGTACTGGTCGTTTCATAGGCCGTGGTACTTCAGCCTCTTCATCCGGTTCCGGCGGAGCAGGTTTGGGTTCAAGAATAACCCGTGCAGGTCCTTCGTCTTTCCCTTCATCCGGCAAATCCCATATATCATCCAACTCTTCAAGGGGAGTCGGTTCAAAGGCCAGGTCTTCAGGAGATGGTGGTTTTTCCTCTTCTTGCTCCTCTTCCTCACGTCGAGGCCGCGTTCGCTGTATGGGAGTTGCAGCCGCCATATGCTCCTCTGTAATATCGAAGAGATCAAGGTCAGCATCATCAATGGCAAACGGATCCGTCGGTGGCGGCATTTCCCGCTTGACTGGTGTTGAAGACGAAGAGGCACTACTGGAAGCCAACCCTCCCAATTTCGCAAGTTCTTCCTCAGATAAGCCCAGACCTTCTGGTTCGGGTCTCTCGCTTTTCTGTGGCTGTTCTTGAGAGGCATCCGCCGGTGTTTTTTCGACATCTGGAACCGATTCTATCGAATCTGCGAGCGTTTCTGCGCTACCAGCATCCAACCCCAACATGGCTATTTCTTCTTCTGTCAACCCCAGATCTGCCAGCGAAAGGGGTGCTATATCTTTTTCCCCGGAATCCTCCGCCGGTTTTTCGGCAGGCAATCGTTGTTCAGGAGCAACAGGCGTTTCTGGTTGTTCAGCAGGCGGTTGCTGTTCTTCATCCTCTTTCGCTGTCTCTGCTGCGGGGGACGGAGCAGCACTGCTCCCACCCAGACCCAATATTGATATCTCTTCTTCCGAAAGACCTAATTCGGTCAATGAAAGCGGCTGTATATCCGTCTCTCCCCCCCCTTCTTCCTCGGACGGTTGGGAAGAAACTTCTGGTTGCGTCGGCTCTTCAATCACCGCTTGTGATTCAGCAGTGGTATCAGGTGTTTCGAGAGGTTCTTCCTCTGCTGTCGGTTCGGCAACAGCCTCTTCAAAAGCAGCAGCAGGTTCGCCACCTCCTTCGCCCAACCCCAACATAGCAATTTCTTCTTCTGAGATCCCCAACTCTGCCAGTGAGAGCGGTTTT
>CAYFVX010000324.1:0-5593 GCA_964346425.1 uncultured Chloroflexaceae bacterium
CAGCCCGCACCCACACAGCCGCCAGCCCCTGCGCAGCCCGCACCCACGCAGCCGCCAGCCCCTGCGCAGCCCGCACCCACGCAGCCGCCAGCTCCTGCGCAGCCAATGCCTACACGTTCGCTTCCAAAACCATTGCTTGCTCCATGATATCTCTGGGGCAATCTGCGTACTTATACAGGTTTTACGCTTTTTATGCTATACTATGATGAGTGAAACTGGCATGGTCGCCGTAACTTCGCAGGGCTATTGCAAACTCTTTCGTCACGCGGGGGAGCACGAGGGAACAGCACGGCGTAACCCTCTCTGCTGTCTCTTCTCTTCCGAATGACACCTTGGGGAGCACGAGGGAACAGCACGGCGTAACCCTCTCTGCTGTCTCTTCTCTTCCGAATGACACCTTGAAGTTTCTTGTATCGCTTGAATACGACACGAATGAAAGAGTATGACAACACAAAGCGATTTTTTTTTACCAGACTCAAGCAACGCAAACACCTCTTCCGTTCCTGAGAGCAATGCAGCTACTCACCATGATTCTGATATCCAGTCTGAAACATCCTCACAAGCTTCGCAACAAGAACCAAAAAATGATCCCCCCGATAACGGGTTGGATGATTCTCCTTACGCTGTTGGCGGGATGGATTCGCCTTTTCTGGGACTTCGCAGTTTTACCTATGCCAACCGTAGCCGTTACGCGGGACGCAACGAAGCAATAACAAATGCGCTGAATGTGCTCATGCGCCCTGGCGAGCAACTGGTCTTTTTGCTGGTGACAGGAGCCAGTGGTAGCGGAAAGTCCTCATTCATTCAGGCTGGCTTGCTGCCTGCACTCGAAAAGCAGTATGAGAAACAACATGTGACTACGCGAAGTGCAGTCTTTCGCCCCTCGTATAAGCCATTTGATAGCCTCTTCAATGCCCTCTTGCAACTGGGTATTCCTGCCAGCATGTTAAACCAGGAAGTAGTCTCTGCAAATCCGTCAAAGTTGAACCTCTTTCTCTCGCATACCACCATGCTCAATCAGGTCAATATTCTGGTTATAGATCAGTTCGACGAACTTTTTACCCTGGCAGAACCAGAGCAACGAGAAGCGCTCTTTTCTTTTCTCGATACATTGTCGGACTTTAGCGAGCTGCGAACCCATATCATTGCACCGGTGCGTTCGGATTATTTACCCTACTTGTTTGAACGTAAAGCACTCTTCGAGGCTACCAGGCATGCTATTGATCTGCGAGCTCTGCCGGTTGAAGAATTAAAAGAAGCAATCCAACGGCCCGTGCAACAAATATATCCGCAGAGTGGCAAACATTTTGAACAACAGTTGCTGCACCAACTGGCTCAGGATGCCTCACAGGATGCAACTGCGCTTCCCTTATTGCAAGCTATGCTGCATACTCTCTGGTGGCGAGGCAATCTGACCATCAATGCCTATACCTCGCTCGATATGGCGATTGACCAGTATGCCGAAGATATTCTCATGTATACTGATTATGCTGGTGCCAGGAATATTGAACGCCCATCATCCGAATGTCAGGCAATGATGGAGATTTTCCTGGACCTGGTGGATACTTCATCAGATGATGGTACCCACAAAGATAAACGGTTGCGTCTCCCGGCTGCGTATCTCTATCATTCAGCTCCTTCACATGCGAAAGACCTGTCAAAACAGAATGCGGAAGTCTCAACCAGTAGCTCCCTAAAAACCAACGATGAACAAGGGATTATTGAGCGTTCTCGCTTGATTGAAGAACTCTGTCAGGCCCATCTTTTGAGCAAAAGTGTAGATATCCGTGGTAGTGATTCGGTAGAAATGATAGAGATTATCCATGAGGCATTGGTAACCCATTGGGGCAGGTTGCAACGGGCTATACAGAAGCGTCGCGCAGCTTTACCGCAACATATGCAGAGCGAGCAAATGTCGCAGGAACCGCTCATGGTTTTTTACACACCTGAACGTTCACGGCGAACAAAGATGGAGGAAATGCGTTCACAGACTGAATCTCATAGTAATCAAGAGGTGCCGGCAGGAAAGGAATCGCAAAAAACCCTTCAGGGTATTCTCAATAAGCGCAAGAAACGGCAGCAGGCTCTGCGCAGAATTGGGCTGTTGTTTGCACTGATTCTGATTTTGGTAGTGGGCATTGGCGGATATTTGCGTTCTTCTCGTGGCTCATTTTTCTGGCAAGACCTGGTGGTTTCCAACCAGCAATCGGCAGAATCCCGAACTTTTCCTACATCAGGCGAAACTGCACCAGCGGAAGATCAGGGAGATACGAGCATAAGCAATAAACTGGCGACCGTGGAAGCACAACAGCAGATAACTATGCAGACAGCGGTTGCAGCGCAACAGACTTCACAGGCATTGCAACAATCTTCCCAGCAACGTGAGCAGCGAATCAAGGCGCAAGAATTGACGTTGGAGGCAAAAGCAAAACTTGACGAAGACCCACAACTCGGTCTATTACTGGCACTGGAAGCAGCGAAGACTAATCAGGGAGCGGAAGTTGAGCAAGTGTTACGACAGGCTGTTCAGGTTTCCTCTATTCGTTTAAACTTGCGAGGACACCGCGATGTTGTCTGGAGTGCAGCATATAGTCCGAATGGTCAGTATATCGTCACGGCCAGCGAAGACCAGACGGCCCGTCTCTGGAATGCCATCACGGGCGAAGAATTACAGGTGTTGCGCGGGCATGAAGCCGGCGTATGGAGTGCGGCATTTAGCCCTGATGGTCAGCGTATCGTCACGGCCAGCGAAGACCAGACGGCACGCGTGTGGGATGCCGCTTCAGGCGAACAAGCGTTGGTTTTGACCGAACCGGATGGGCGGATCAACAATGCGGTTTTTAGCCCGGATGGAAAAAATATCCTGACTACCAGCGATGGCGAAAATACACGCATCTGGGATGCCAGGACTGGCGAAGAGGTGCAGGTGTTGCGTGGAGGAGGAGGTGCAAGACACGCAGTCTATAGCCCCGATGGGGAGCGTATTGTAACTGCCAATTATGACCAGCGGGTGCGTGTCTGGAATGCTGAAACTGGTGGCTTATTTTTCTCCCTGTATGGGCATCAAGACGTTGTCTGGAGTGTCGCTTTTAGTCCCGACAGTGAGCGTCTTGTCACAACGAGTGCCGATAAGACCGTGCGTATCTGGAATGCACGCACGGGTGCGCGATTGCAAACGTTTGAATCCATTGACGCCAGGGATGCGGCTTTTAGTCCGGATGGAACTCGTATTGTAACGGCTGGCTGGGACAACACGGCTCGTATCTGGAATGCAGAAACGGGTGAAGAACAACTGGTGTTGCGTGGGCATACGGCCGTGATCAATAGCGTGGATTTCAAGCCGGATGGACAGCACATGGTCACAGCCAGCGCAGACCACAAGGTTCGTATCTGGGATACCGGCGATGGTGCGGAAATATTTACATTGACGGCTCATGAAGCAGGCGTAATCCGTGCGGTTTTTGATAATGAGAGCAAACGTATCGCTACAGCAAGTGCCGACGGTAAAACGCGAATATGGGACGCTACCATGGGGACCCAATTGATGCAGCTCGGTGAGCATACTGCGGCTGTTCAAGCAGTGGCATTTAGCTCTGATGGTCAGCATATAGCAACCGTCAGTGCCGATACGACTGCGCGAATCTGGAATGCTGCCAATGGTCTTGAGCAACATTCGTTGAATCAGCACGAAGATATCATCTGGAGCGTGGCGTTTAGCCCGGATGGACAACGATTGCTAACAGCCAGTCAGGACCGCACTGCTCGTCTGTGGCGAGTAGAAAATGGGCAGCAACTGATTGTGTTGCGGGGACACGAAGGTGGGGTCCATAGCGCAACGTTTCATCCTGATGGAGACCGTATCGTAACTGCCAGCGGTGATGGAACAATTCGGGTATGGGCGACTGAAACCGGCAAAGAACTGCAAGTTTTGCGCGGGCATGAGGGCGGAGTCAATAGTGTGCAGTATAACCTGGATGGCACACGTATTGTGTCCAGTGGGGAAGACCAGACGGTGCATGTATGGGATGCAGAAACCGGCGATATATTGCTTGTGCTCCGCGGGCATGAAGCAAGCGTGCATTATGCAACGTTTAGTCCGGATGGAACTCGTATCCTTACTGCAAGCTCGGATACCACGGCACGGCTCTGGGAGACCGAGAGTGGTGAATTGCTGATGACGCTGGGAGGGCATCGCGACCGGGTCAATAGTGCGAATTTCAGTCCAGATGGACAATACATCGCCACAGCAAGCCAGGACCAGACCGCTCGTCTGTATTATGCTACGTTTGAAGGAATCCTGTCGCAGGCGAAGCGTGCCGTCACGCGCAACCTCACGGATGAGGAGCGGACGATATACCTCGAAGATTAGGGTGTGGGGCAGGCTCAAAGGGGGGCATATGAGGGGGAGGCAGGTGAATCCTCCGCAATATGTGCTATAATGACCATGTTGCGCACACGCGTGCTGAGGTTTCTATGAGCAACGAACGAATCGTGACGCCAAAACCCAAAGAAGACGACAAGCAACTTGAAAAAAGTCTGCGTCCGCGTACCCTGGATGAGTTTATCGGTCAGGATAAGGTTGTTGAGCAGTTGCGGATTGCGATTGCAGCGGCAAAGGGACGGGGGGAACCGCTTGACCATACGCTGTTTTATGGGCCGCCTGGTCTGGGGAAGACCTCTCTGGCTGGCGTTATCGCCAACGAAATGGGCGTGAATCTCAAAGTGACGAGTGGCCCCGCTATTGAACGTGCTGGCGATCTCGCGGCTATCCTGACCAACCTGCAAAAAGATGATGTCCTCTTTATTGACGAGGTTCACCGCCTGAACCGTGCGGTGGAAGAAGTGCTCTATCCGGGGATGGAAGATTTTGCGCTGGATTTGATTGTCGGCAAGGGGCCAAGCGCACGCAATCTGCGGCTAAAACTACCACGCTTCACCGTGATAGGCGCAACCACGCGGCTGGCCCTGCTTACCTCGCCCTTGCGTGACCGCTTTGGCTCGGTGCATCGGTTGGAGTTTTATTCGGAGGATGCCATGCGCGAGATTGTGCAGCGGTCTGCGAAAATCCTGGATGTGCCGATTACGCTGGATGGTTCCTATGAAATCGGGCGGCGGGCGCGAGGGACACCACGTATCGCCAACCGACTGCTGCGCCGCGTGCGTGATTATGCACAGGTGATTGCGGATGGCTCAATTACGCTGGAAGTGGCGCAAAATGCGCTGGTAACGTTGGAAGTAGACGAACTTGGATTGGATGAAAACGACCGACGGTTGCTGCGGGCGATTATCGAGCTGTTTCACGGTGGGCCGGTCGGGCTTTCAACCCTGGCAGCGGCACTGGCAGAAGAGGTAGATGCTATTGAGGATGTGTACGAGCCGTTCCTGATTCAGCTCGGCTTTTTGCAGCGCACCCCCCGTGGACGAGTGGCAACGCGCCGCACCTATGAACACCTTTCCCTCCCTTATCCCGACGACAACAGCGGGGAAAACGCGGCACAGCAAGGAAAGCTGTGGTAGAGACCCCTGACCCCTGACTCCTGATACCAGGTTCGGATGAAGAATGAAAAAAAACTGCCCGAATCTTTGCCCGGAT
>CAYFVX010000325.1:0-5591 GCA_964346425.1 uncultured Chloroflexaceae bacterium
GTCGAAAAACTGAGAAACCCCACTCCAATCGGGTTGCGAGGGAACGCAGTTCCCTCGCGCTCCCCCGGGTGAACCCCCTTGAGGGGGGACACCTGCTGGGTACTCTAACCAGTGTCGTAGACCAGGTACGAAAAAAGGATGCCTGCGTGTGGTGCAAGCGATGCACACATTATCGCCACTCGTGGTAAAATAGAGCCGCTATGTCTACAGTATTACTTATTGAAGATAACCCGACGCTGGCGGAAACGTTACGCTATAATCTCGAACGGGAAGGCTATTCCGTTATACAGGCAGGCGATGGGCTTGTTGGCCTGGAGCTTATTCATCAGGAAGCACCAGACCTCATCGTTCTCGATATTATGTTGCCGCGGCTTGATGGCTTTTCGGTATGTCGTATTCTCCGGCAGGAGAGTGACATTCCGATTATCATGCTCACCGCACGGCAGGATGAAGTGGATCGTATCGCTGGTCTGGAGCTTGGTGCAGATGACTACGTCACCAAGCCATTTAGCCTGGGCGAGTTCCTTGCGCGGGTGCGTGCTATCCTGCGGCGCACAGAACGTCAACCGGCTGCTGGGAATCGTGAGTTGTTGCAGGCTGGCTCGCTTGCGGTAGATACCCGTAGCCGCCGCGCCTGGCGTGATAGTATGGAACTCAATTTGCCACAGAAAGAGTTTGACCTGCTTGCCTGTCTGATGCGGAACAAGGGTATTGCCCTCTCGCGTGATTTGTTGCTTGAGCGAGTCTGGGGCTTTGATTTCATGGGCGATAGCCGAACGGTTGATGTTCATATTCGCTGGTTGCGTGGTAAAATAGAAACTGACCCATCACACCCTTGTTACATTCAGACCGTGCGTGGGGTTGGCTATCGCTTTGAAGTACCAGAAGCGCAACCGCTGGATGGCAAGAACAATGACGCGTCAATAACCGGGGAAAAAGCTCACTAATCCGGGCAAAAATCGTGGCTTTCATCACGAATGTTCCTGCTCTGTATGGATGGATAAATGGGTGAGTTGCTGTCCTCGTGCCTGTATGCGGAAGATGCCGCGGAAGAGATACTGATGATATCTTTCTCTTCATCCGAGATGAGCTGGCAGTCGTTTGTTCAAAATGCTACAGACCTGACATTGCTGCTGCTGCTGTTGTTGGTAGTTAGTGCAGGTTGGAATTTCTGGTTTCAGTTCAGATTGCGTCGCCTCAAGCAAGCCCAGGCTCAAGATGAGCAATCCCTTGAAGAGCAGAATGGATATCCATCGTCTGATGCGCCATTTCGGGCACTCTCTTCTCCCCTTTTTCAAGCACTGGCTACTTCCCTTGATGCCGGATTGATTGTGGTAGATATGGACCGTCGCGTCCTCTTCCTCAATGCGCTTGCTAGTGAGTTGCTCAGCATAGAAACACCCGCTCGCGAGAACCAGGGTCTTATCAGCCTGGTGCGTGATTACCAGGCCGATGCACTGGTGAGCGAAGTATTGCGCGACCACGAAGCACGTGAAATGACCATCCACCCGGTTGCCACCAACCGAAGCCTGCATCTCCGCTGTGGTCCCGTGATGGACGATCAACGCCCAATAATCTATGGAGCCATCTTGACCATTCGCGATGTGACTCAACTTGGCATCCTGGAACGAGCCAGACGGGATATGGTTGCCAATGTTTCCCATGAGTTACGTTCCCCCCTTTCTTCGCTCAAATTACTCGTCGAGACGTTGCAATCTGAACCACCACCGGCGGTCGCGCAACGGATGCTGGACCAGATGAATCATGAAATTGATTCCGTAACGCAACTTTCCAATGAACTGCGTGAACTCTCGCAGATAGAATCGGGCCGGGTGACCCTGCAACTTGCTCCTGTTACGGTCAAAAAGGTTATCGAAAGTGCTATTGAGCATATCTTGCCCCAGGCCAGACACAAAAATATTCAGATCGAATCTGTCATTCCGCCGGATTTGCACGCGGTTTTGATAGACGAGCGACGCATTGAGCAGGTGATTATCAACCTTTTGCACAATGCCGTCAAGTTTACCCCGGAGCACGGCGGCATAACCGTGCGGACATGTCTCTTGCCGGTGGATGAAGAAACCCCCCGCTTGTTATCGAGCCAGCAGCAAGACTCCCGCATTGATATCCTGCCGTTTACAAAGGATGTCCAGCATTTACACCAGTATGCCTTCCCCGGAGGAGAGACCGGGGTTGACGATTGTCTTGTGCCAACGACGCACCCCCCAGGTCTCTGGATGATGCTCATTATCCGTGATACCGGTATCGGTATCCCCTCGCAGGACCTGCCGCGCATCTTCGAACGTTTTTATAAAGTAGACCGCTCGCGCACGTCATCAGGTGGCACCGGCCTGGGCCTGGCAATTGCCAAACACTTGATTGAGGGGCATGGAGGACGCCTGTGGGCGGAAAGTGCGGAGGGATTGGGCAGCACCTTTTACTTTACCTTGCCGCTGGCGTGACACTCTCTGGTTTGCCGCTCTGCCAGAAAATACCGTCACAAAACCGTCTTCATTTCAGGTATAATGACTAACATTATTTACCTGTCTATGGGGCAATCATGGTGGCTTTTTCCTGATTGCCCGAAGGTGCAAGCGTATGATACTCCGAAGAAAACTTATAACAGAACGCCCGCTCATTCCAGAAAAGTTGCGTTTCCTTATCGTTACAGCTTTTACCAGCTTGAACCTCCTACTGGGATTGTTGGCCCTCTTTGCTGCCGTGGAAGGTATCCTCAATGTTGCGGTATGGAGCTTGTTGGCATGCGTTGTGGTTGATGGGATTGATGGCGCACTGGCAAGGCATTGGCAAGTTCAAAGCCCCTTTGGTGCGCAACTTGACTCCCTTGCAGATATGACTTCATTTACGATAGCGAGTGCCGTGCTTGCATTCTACTGGTTGCAACCCGATATTCCCTTCAAACTCATTTTTGGGGCCAGTTGTTTTTATACGCTTTCTGGGGCGGTTCGTCTGGCTCGTTTCAACGTGTCTCTCCCCTCCAGCCAATATTTTCAAGGCATGCCGACGACTGTTGCGGGTGCGGTCGTTGCCATTTTTTGCCTGGCATATCCGGATCCTGGCTCAATCTGGGGGATTATCATGATGTTGCTGCTGGCTGTTTTGATGGTCACTACCCTGCCCTATCCCAAGTTTCGCCATGCCCGTAAGTTCCCGGTGGTTGTCTGGTTGCTCATCAGTGTTGGGGCCGTTTTAAACCTTTCACTGACACTGGTGGTGCTGGCACTCTTTTATACACTGACCGGGCCATTCATCTGGCTGTATCGTCGGTATAGCGTGCAATGACGGTGATACCAGCCTGGAGGGTATCACCAGGGGCAACACAAATCTCTACGTCAGCCGATGGCAGGTAGACATCCGTCCGTGAGCCAAATCGTAAGAGACCAAACCGTTCACCCTGTGCAACCAGCATCCCAACACCATACCAATTGACAATGCGCCGGGCTACCAACCCAACCCGTTGGGCAACGATACAGCGTCCATGTACACCTTCTATCACGGTGTAGCATGCCGTGTTCGCTTCTGCCTGGCTACTGTAGGCAGGCGCATAGCCGCCCGACTCGCGAAATAATTGCACAACTTTTCCCGCCACTGGCATGCGGTTAATATGAACATGAGCCAGCGAGAGAAAGGTAGCGATGCGCACCCATTCCTGGTTGCCCAGGCGCGTATCGTGTACGTACTCAATGGATTGCACGCGTCCATCACAACTTGCGTAGACGACCTGATGGTTCTGTTTGATCTTGCGCCGTGGATCGCGCAGAAACCAGGTTGCCAGTGCTGCTCCCACGGCCGGGATTAGCCACAGCTTGCTTGGAGCGGAGCGTAGCACTGTTGCCAGGAGCAGGAGACCGCTTGCAAACGGCAGCGCATCATCAGCTATGGTGAGTGGCCCAAGCTCAATCCGATGGGTATGTTCCAGCGGGGTAAGTTCGGTAGCCTGGTGAATGCTTGCTTCCTGGAATCTGAGATGGCGTATCCAGGCTGGCGGAACATTGCGCCAGACCAGGTCCTGGCGAAACTGGTACTGCTCAATGAACTGATTGAGCACCTGGTTCATGGTATGCACCGTGCTCTGCGTATCTCCCGTTGCCAGCAACCGTTTGATAGTGCGCAAGAACGCATATTCAATGTAGGTGAGCACTCCCCCTGGTTTGAGCAACTGCTGATAGTGTTGAAAAATAGCCTGGGTAAAATCTGGGGGACAGTTGGTAAAGGGGATAGCTGACACGATATAGTCAAAGGGTTCCTGGGTTTCCAAATCCATAACGCTGCCTGCAACAATCTGCACGCGGTCGCGCACATGTTGAAAGGCTGGCTCCTGGGCAAAACGTTGATGGAGATAGTCCACAAACTCGGGATTTATTTCACAGACAACCAGTTGGTCTTGCGGCCCGATATGTTTGACAATTTCGGCCGTAATGGAGCCGGTGCCAGCCCCGACTTCCAGAACTTTTTTGGGACCACGGTGACGGGCACACTCGGCTGCCATAGCACGTGCCGCATAGTGTGAGGTTGGTATGACTGCACCGATTGTTTCAAAAGCATCGCGGACCTGGCGGACAAAGTAGAGTTTTTCGTGAATGCTCATAGGCTCTCAGTTTCTCACACACAACAGGTGTTGCGTGAGGCTATAGGCTTCTCCTGGTGTTCGTATTCTGGTGATGGGTGCGGCGGGTGGAGATTCAAAAATCCGACACATCCTCTGGAGATATTGTACTCGATAATTTGGGAGTTCTTTGCTATACTGAATCCAAAGGAGGCAAAAATGAAGCCATCAGAAGTTGTGGCAACATTTCATCATTCGGTCGAAGAAGGTGATTGGGCAACGTTTGATTCCGTGATTGCCGATGACTTTACCTTCAGTGGGCCGACTCTGGAACCATTGGGCAAACGCGCGTGTATTTCGATGCACAAGGCATTGTGGGGCGGTTTCCCTGATTTGCAATTCAACCTCCGTATTATTTCTGAAGAAGGGAACCGTGTGCGAGCGAGTGTTCGTATTGCGGGCACCCACACCGGCACGCTCATCCCACCGGTTCCTGGAAAATTCGTTTCTTTTCCGGCTACGGGCAAACGGGTTCATTTGCCGGAAGAACCTGTTGAGTATGTTATTCGCAACAACCAGTTGGTTGAAATGAACGTTGAACCCGACCCGGAAGCAGGATGGAGAGGTATCTTTAAGCAGCTTGGCGTTCAATCGCCATATGAATAATTAAGAATACCGCAGAGGTATTGTTACTACGAGGTTTTTTGGTATGTTTATGCAGTTTTCGTTCTCGCGTCTGTTCCGTTTTCTTGTGCTTTTCCCGTGTATTATCGGCGTGCTGGTCGCCTGCGAAGGTCCCTTTAGTGCAGAGCGGCAATATGTCTCGACCATGTATAGTCACGCCAGGCGTACCCTTGATACACTGAATACCTTGCAAGACCTTGCTGCCAATGCTCAGTTCGGCGATGGTGCCTGGGAAGCAAAAGTCAACGTGCAGATGCGAACGCTCCGTAACCTGATAACTGAAGCGCGACAAATAACCCCGCCTTCTCGTTTTGCCAGTGTGCATGCCTCCTACCTGGGG
>CAYFVX010000326.1:0-5574 GCA_964346425.1 uncultured Chloroflexaceae bacterium
GCTACGGTATCCCGCAACCGCTTTGCAAGGCGGTTGATAAAAAAGTCTACACATGTGAGCTCCCCTCGACGGGGGTTACCCTGCTGCAAGTTCCCGTTTGCAAACGGATAGGAAACGCACGCAGGGGCGTGCCAACCCATTCTGGTGGGGTGTATGTTTTTTTCGACTACGTCGAAAAAAACATACACCCCACGCCAAAAGGGTGCGTGAGGGAACCTGGTTCCCTCACACACCCGCATGCCCCCCCGCTGGGGGGGGCATTTTGAGGCGGTGGGGTAGTTGTTTGCGGCGGAGCCGCAAACAACTACCCCACCAGACGATATTATTCGCCTTTGACTGCTTCCTTCAAGGTACTGCTTGCACTGAAACCGGGCGTGCGGGTGGCGGGAATAGTCATGCGCTCACGTGTTTGTGGGTTCACGCCTTCGCGTTCTTTGCGTTCGCGCACCTCAAATGTGCCAAAACCAGTCAAGGTAACTTTTTCACCCTGCGAGAGAGTATCAGTGATAACTTGAATAGCCGCTTCAATAACTTGCTTTGCCTGCTTTTGGGAAATACCATCTCCGGCCTGCTCGGCAACTGCTTTTATAAATTCGGTCTTTTGCATTTACTCTTTCCTCCTTGTGTCAATATGCCCTTTATGAACGCTTAAAAGGCATTGTACCTTTCAGCTTTTGGCGCAAGATAGCATAGTGCTGCATCCTTGTCAAGCGAATTTTGCCTCATGAACCCCTTTGTAAAGCATCATACACGGTATTTGCAGGTAGTTTTGGGGAGCAAAAAGCCCCAAAACCACGTAGTCACAACACTCCATTTTCCCTATTGGAAAGGGGTAAAAAATCATTCTTCCCTAGTCTTCGTAAGCCAGTAATAACGTATTCTTCTTCAATTTCAATACCAATAGAATTTCTGCCCAATGTGTCAGCGACAAAGCACGTAGTAAACGTGCCGGCGAAAGGATCCAGGATGGTATCGCCCGGATTCGAGCTGGCTTTGATAATACGTTCCAGCAACGCGACTGGCTTCTGGGCAGGATGGTTTTCATATTCTGGCATACGATAACGCACGCGGGGAATATACCAGACATTGCCCGGTACTTTCTGCGTATTGTAGGTAGTGGGCACCGCTTTGCGGTAATCAATAAGTTTGCGCTCGCTGCCGGTCCTGGCTGGCACAAGAATGTCATCTGCGTTGAAGGTATAGTTTTTCGGGTCACATACACAAAAGAGCAGAGGTTCATAGAGCGAGCCATACCGCTTTTTTGCCTGAACCCCGGAGCTATCGTAAGACCAGACGATGCGCGAGAGGATGGTAAGCTTGTTGCGCACATACAGGTCGAGGTAGGGCATATATTGCGTGGCAGTCATCACATACAGGCTGCCACGCGACGTCAGTTTCTGGAAACAGAGGTCGAGCCACTGATAGCACCACTGAATATAGCTTTCCTCTGATTGCCAGTGTTCTCTGGTGCCATTAAAGACTTTGCCAATGTTGTAGGGCGGATCGGCAAAAATAAGGTCTATCGTCCCATCAGGCACATGGGTTGCGAGGGCATCCAGCGCATCGCCATGAATGATGGTGTGGCCCCCGTGAGCAAAAACGTGCATGTCATTCCTGCAGCAGCAATCGCGCCAGGTCCGGAGCTACGCCAACATATGCTTCTGGCACGAGACGAAGCAGTTCCTCCTTGACCGATGGCTCTATCTGCAGCGTCTCCACAAACTGGTGAAAATCCTGCAGCGTCAGGCGACGTCCGCGGGTCAATTGTTTGAGTGCCTCATAGGGTTCTGGGTAACCAATACGCCGCAAGATGGTCTGGAATGCTTCGGCCAATACTTCTGGATGTTGCTGGATGGTTTGCTGCACATAGGCATGGTTGACCGCCAGGCGATTCACGCCCTTCAAGATACGACCATAGGCAAGCACCGTGTGTCCATAGGCAACTCCAAGATTGCGCAATGTGGTGCTATCGGAGAGGTCACGTTGCAAGCGTGAAATTGGCAATTTGCGCCCAAAAAATTCGAGCAATGCATTGGCAACGCCTAGATTGCCTTCGCTATTCTCGAAATCAATCGGGTTGATTTTGTGCGGCATCGTTGAGGAACCAACTTCTTCGGCTCTGGGTGCCTGCACAAGGTAATCATCGCTGATATATCGCCAGAAATCCTGGCACAGGTCAATCAAGATGGTATTGACGCGTTTGATTGCATCACATAGCGTCACCAGCGTGTCATGGGGCTCTATCTGCGTGGTGAGCATCATGGGTTCCAGATCGAGCGAACGAACGAAAGCGCGGCTAAACGCGATCCAGTCTACGGTTGGATAAGCAGCCAGATGGGCCGCAAATGTACCAGTTGCCCCATTCAGTTTGCCGCTTAGCGTGACGGCCTGCATATCATCGGTGGCGCGGCGTAGACGCGCGGCATAGACGGCGATTTCTTTGCCCATCGTCGTGGGCGTGGCAGGTTGTCCATGCGTGCGTGCCAGCATGGGCGTTTCTGCTTCTTGCAAAGACAGTTCGCGCAAGCGAGCGATAACCCTATCCAGGGCTGGCTTCAAGACCTGGTTGCGTGCATCGCGAGCAATCAATCCATAGGCAAGGTTGTTGACGTCTTCTGAGGTCAGGGCAAAATGAACGGCTTCAACGTAGCCAGCCAGCCCGAAAGCTGTCAACCGTTCACGCAGCCAGTATTCGACCGCCTTGACATCATGATTAACCCGACGGTCCCAGTCGGCAATATCCCGTGCATCCTGCTCCGAAAACTGGCTATAAAGGGCACGCAGGGTTGCCTGCTGCTGGGCTGGCAAGGGCGGAACAAAAGAGACAGCAGCCACCCGCGACAGGAAGATGAGATATTCCACTTCAACCATAACGCGGTAACGGAAAAGTGCGGCTTCACTGAAAAAGGGAACAAGTTCAGCAACATCGGCACGATAGCGTCCATCCAGCGGGGAAAGGGCAAACAGATTGGTAACAGGTTCTTCTTTCATGTGGTTGATCAATCATTACTTGCTAGAAGATATGAGCGACTTTCTATGTGCGCAATCATAGCAGATAACAAAGACATCTGCAAGAGAGGGGTGTGTGGTATGTGGAAGGGTATGACAGATGTTTTTCCGCTCACACGGAAGGATTTCTGGTGTTGAGGTTTTTTCGACGCGGTCGAAAAGCACAGAAAACCTACTCCAAACTGTAATCCTTGCGTAATATCATATACATGATAGTAAAACCTGCTCTATCGTATAATTCTAGTAAGTTTATATTTTCACCAAAAGGTAGGCAGCCCATATGGTTGCTACAAATTTGTGGTTTTAACAAATACTATTGCTCATGATGAAAGAAAACGCACTGATGAAGAGAATAATCAAGGCTCCCCCCCCAGGAAAATTACAAAGATTTCTTGTACCGATGCTTTGGTTCTATCAAAAGGAACCAGTAACATCTATGAGAATAGAGGCACACTATGTGTACATCAATCAAAAAAAGACAACGAAACATCCTGACATACTGGTTCATAGGAATGATCATGCTTGTGGCTTTTGCACCCTCAGTGCATGGTCAGATTCCGTCCGATTCTTCTGGCAATGTGGGTGTGACACTGCTCAGACCGTCAGAATGGCTTGATAGGTATGGGGTGAGTGTTTATTACACAAGTACCTATGTCCCCGAAACAGAATTCAGTGCGCTGGAACTTCCCATGCGCCTCTATGCGCAGCGACTCGGGTATCCACTCGAATGGGGTGTTTCTCGTGGGACAGACATGCGCAATAAAGTTATGTCAGGGTTTGAAGACCTGGAATTTTATCCCAATAATGGCTTCGTCGCTCCGCAACAAGGTGATATTCTTCTCTGGAATGAGCATGCTGCTATTATCAATAAGATAGAAACCGACGAAGTGGAGGTTATCCAGCAAAATGTCTGGTCGAGTAATGACGAGACCGGGGAAGCAATGCCCCGTGCAACCCATCCCTTTACCAAAACTGTCCACGAAAGCTATCGCATTGATGGAACGATTGGGTGGATCCACTCGCCCCATATGCCAGATTTGCTGAATGATCGCCTCTCGCCTGTTGGTATCGTTGGCGATTGGGATGGCGATGGCAAAGATACGGTTGGCGTGTATAATCCCGTCACAGCAGCTTTTTATTTGCGCAATAATAATGAATACGGCGTGCCAGATATCTCATTCTTCTTTGGCAAACCACGGGCAACGTGGGTCCCAATAACAGGTGATTGGAACGGTGATGGTCGGGATAGTGTCGGGGTGTATGATCCCGTATCAAGCATGTATTATCTCAAAAATGAAACAACCAGCGGGGAAGCAGACCTGTCATTTCAGTATGGACCAGAGAACGAAGACTGGTGGGTACCGACGGCTGGCGATTGGAATAACGATCAGGTTGATTCGATTGGTATTTACGATCAAAAAGACCGGTATATTTACCTGAATAACAGAAATGCCACTATCGGTCGGGAATATTATTATCCCTATGGTCCCAGGAAGAATAACTGGATTCCGTTGGCTGGTGACTGGAACGGAGATGGCATTGACTCGGCCGGTTTTTATGATCCTGATGAAGAAAAATTCCTGCTAAAAAACAATCACAATGTAAAACCTGCCGACATTACGGTCTATTATGGCGATTCATACCGCAACTGGAAACCGCTGGCTGGCGATTGGGATGGAGATGGTATTGATACTATCGGCCTGTATTCGCATGAGATTGGCACATATCCAGAGACCCATTTGTTTTATCTCAGAAGCAGCAACGATGAGAGCGCAAGCACACAGTACGTGAATTACTATATGAACTATACCGTGATTATTCCGCTGCAGATTGATTAGAGAGTACTGGCTGGCAGCAAAGCCGCCAGTGAGCCATATGGGGGCTGGGTGTGTTTTGGCGGCGTAGCTGCCAAAACACACCCAGCCCCACTCCAATCGGGTTGCGAGGGTGCCTTTCAAAGTGGGATAGTGTCTGGTGGGTAGTGGACAGCCTGAAGCCCAAACACCTGCCACAGTTTTTTGCCCCAGTTTGATGGGGTGGTAGCACCACAGAATGTCGTGGAGTATCCTCAACGGGGTTGACACAGGGGTTGCGAGGGGACACAGTCCCATGCCGCCCATTAAGCTAACGGATATTTCCCACTGGGGCGCAACCCCAGGCCCCCTTTTGTTGTCTTTTTTTGCGGCTACGCCGCAAACTGGACTTTGGACATTTGCCCACATGGACAAAACGGTTTATTCGGCATAAAAATGCCAAAAAGGATTTTTTGCACGGTCGCATGAATCCACCGACGTGATAAAAAATCCGTGCAAAGCGCATGGGGAGTTTGAGGGGCAACAGCCCCTCAACACTTCCCCTTTGTGGGGTATGTGGGTTTTTCGACTTCGTCGAAAAACCCACACCCCCCACTCCAATCAGGTTTGCGGCGAAGCCGCCAGCGAGCAAGCGGTCACGTCTCTGCGTGAAAACAGTGCTTTGCTGCTGCGCAGCAAGAAATGGACAAAGTCTAGGCAAAAAAAGACAACAAAAAGAATGTTTTCGGGGGTTTGCAACCCCCAATCCCCC
>CAYFVX010000327.1:0-5545 GCA_964346425.1 uncultured Chloroflexaceae bacterium
GATCAACTGTCGTCCCCGCTTTGGAACCATCGTTGGTTGAACCAACACTAAATGCCATAGACGTTCCAGACATATTGCCGAAACTATTGCTGGGAATAGATGAATACGTCACATGACCAGGTGCCAGCAAATCGAGAAAAGAGGCACTATTGGAAAACGCTGAAACCTGATCAACTGTCGTCCCCGCTTTGGAACCATCGTTGGTTGAACCAACACTAAATGCGGTGGAAATACAGGCTGGTGTGCCAATCCCATTGATATATCCACTATTTCCAGAGGCAACGATGGTTGGGATACCCACTGCTCGCAGTGTATCAATAGCTGCCTTGCGAACAGGATCTTCACTATCGCATTCCTGTTCGCTGCTATATGCCTGACCGCCAAGACTCATATTGACGGCTGCAATATTATACATGTTGCGGAGCTCATACACCCGTTCCAATGCCTTCAGCGTGTCGGAGAGGAAAATAATCCCACAGGGAGCCATTGTTCCGGCCATTTCAAGACAGTCTGCGTGGCTATTAATCTGGGTTTGCACCTGGATAGAGATGATGGAGGCATCTCGGGCAACCCCAGAAAACGTTGTTCCGCGCCCGGCCGCAGTACCGGCCACGTGGGTTCCATGCTCGCAACCTTCCAAATTACAATGAATTCCCGAACCGCTGCCAGTTTGCTCCTCTTGTCCATTGGGGCAGACACTGCTCAACGTTCCTTCTGGCACTCCCGGATAGGACGAGGTTGAATAACATGCTTCATCTACGACCTTCCCTTGCAAAAAAGGATGGGATGAATCGACACCGCTATCTATAACAGCAACAGTCCATCCTGCACCGCTATACCCACGTTGCCAGGCAACATCCGCGCCTATCAATGGGATACTTTCCGCGAGATAGAGTTGCTCCATTTTGTCTTCAGTTATGCTGCGTACCGCCGGGTCACTGGTCAGTGCAGATAAGGCATGCTCATCAACGTCCAGAACGACCGATGGAATATATGTATACTCGTGAATATTGCTCACGTTCAAGTCAGCTAACCGGTCAATAAGTTCTTGTTGGGCAAGGTGGATGGACGTTTGCTGATCGTTGATAGCTTGCAGGCTGGATAGCTCACCTTCTGGCTGAAAGGGAATATCCAATCCCACAATAACACGGATGCGACCGTTTTCCTGGACACGGTCAAAAAGCTCGACATAAGGCTGTGTTTCCGTGTCTGGGTCCGGGTTTTGTGCCAGAGCCACCACAGGCAGTGCCAGCATGATGGCTACGAAAACGAGTAGCGAAAAAGTACGCTTCATTTGCAAGTCTCCTTCATATGTAGCTTGTCTATTGTAGCAGGGTATGTCTTCACTACCTTTGCAGATTTGCGTACTTCAACCGCCAAGAACGCCAAGAACGCCAGGAGGTGCCTTTTTTTTCACTGTGAATTCTTGTTGTTTCTCATCATCTTCAGGTTGACAGAACAAGAAAAAGTGCAAGGATAGTGATGTTTATTGTAGTAGTGTGGGCAAAATGCAACATGTGTACAGTACCACAGAAAAAAACCATTCGCAAGGGGAAAGCGTGAAAGCGTGAAAGCGTTGGAGCGTTGGAGCGTTGGAACGTTGAAGCGTTGGAACGTTGGAGCGTTTCAACGTTGGAACGTTGGAACGTTGGAATGTTGGAGCACTTCGTTCGCTCTGCGCTCTGCGCTCTGCGCTCATAAGTCGCGCCTGCTAAACGAATACATTGCCAGCATCAGCGCAAGTAGCGCATAGATGAGCGCATAGTAGACCATTGCCCCACTGGGCACGGAAGAGGTAGAAAAAGGAGTAACCCCAAGTTCACGCGCCAGCGTTGGCTGCATCAGGTGGGCCGCCCGCCGCCAGAGGGCCTCGACGGGCATCAGCAGGCTGGTGATAATGCCGATGCGGACGGCATTGCCAGATTGCAGGATTGAGCCGATTTGCTCCACCCACGCGCCGATAAACGCCAGTCCATACAGCATAAACAGCGCAACACCGTTTGTCATGGTGGAGAACCACGTACCGCCGAGCAGTGAGAGCGACACGAGCACGATAGCCTCCAGGATAAGCAATGCCATCCCTTGCACGGGATGGGGCGGCAGGTAGCCCACCGAGAGATAGACAATCAACAGCATCCCCCCGCCGAGCAACCCCAGATAGAGACCAACCATTGCGGCAAAGCCAGCCCACTTGCCCAGGATAATCTGCCAGCGTTGCACTGGCCTGGTAGCGATAGATTGGATGGTATGCGAGGTGATTTCGCCGGAAACAGTATCTACCGAAGAGAATATCGAGATCATCACCGTCAGGAAATGCACCACATACAACCCGGCCATGAGGAAGAAGTTATACATGTTTTGCCGCATTACCGCCGGGACGTTTTCTTGCTGGATTTCGGATTCGATAAAGTTGAAGCCCACCGTAAACAGGGTCAAAAAGAGAATCCCCAGAACGAGCGCAATCAGCACCATCCGGCGACGGCGGGCTTCCTGAAAGGTCAACCAGGTTATGGTTGCGACATGGTTCATAGTTATTGTCCGCTATCTTCTGTTCCTACAATGGTTAAGAATATTTCTTCAAGGGACGTTTTCTGCGGAATGAGCGCATACAATCGTGCGCCGCTTGCCAGAGTACGCTCAGCAATCACCGGCAGCATGTCTTCGTTTTTGACGGTAACGTGCAGTGCAGCGAGCGGTTCCTTTGTCTGTGGCGAGCCGTTGGTGCTGGCAGGGGTATTGTTCAAGGGCATCTCGGTGATTTTTTCCATCTCTGCCAGCAGTTCAGGTGTGATGGTATCTACGCGCACTTCCACCACCACCTGCTCTTCGCGGAAATCATCCAGTGCAATCGTGCGGATAACGCTTCCTCCTTTGATAAAGGAGACGCGGTCGCAGGTAGCTTCCACCTCACCGAGCAGGTGTGAGTTCAGGAAAACCGTCGTACCCTCATCTTTCAGGCGGTGAATGATTTTGCGCACCAGCATGCGCCCGAAAGGGTCGAGCGCAGAGGTTGGTTCATCCAGGAAGACCAGTTCTGGCCTGTTCAAGAGGGCCTGCGCGAGACCGATACGTTGCAACATCCCTTTAGAAAAGCCAGCTATTGGGCGGCGGGCGTGTTCAGTCAACCCCACCAGTTCCAGCAGTTCGGGGATGCGCTGGCGACGGCTGGCGGCATCCATATTGGAAAGTTTGCCATAGATGTCGAGCAATTCGGTCGCTTGCAGCCATTCGGGAAAGCGGAAATGTTCGGGAAGAAAACCAATCCGCGCCATCGTTGGCGTGTGCCCGGCTGGTTGTCCAAGCACGGTTGCATTCCCACCAGTGGGAGCTACCAGTCCGAGCAACATCTTCACCGAAGTACTTTTGCCCGCCCCATTGGGGCCGAGAAAGCCGAAGACTTCCCCCCGCGGCACCTGCAGCGAGAGGTCCGCCACCGCTGTTTTCGCTCCATAGACTTTTTGCAGGTTCGTGGTTTCTATCACCAGTTCGTTCATGGTTTGGTTTCTATCAGGTTCGATTGTGGAAGGAATGGTTTGTGGCTACGCCGTAAGCCATTCCTTTCACAGTACTGTAACTCCTCAATTTTTGACGAGCAAATGGCTCAATGGGTTTCACTTGTGGGAGCGGATCAAGCCGGCAAAAGCTTCCAGCATCTCGCTCATACGCTTGCGCGTTTCTTCATCCGTCAGGCGTCCTTGATCGTCAAATTTGCTGGCAATATTCGGCACCAGAACTTCCGGCTTATTCAACTGCATCGTGTTCAAATTGACCAGCAGGTAGCGCAAATGCACCTGCGCACGCACCGAGCCAAATCCGCCACCGCCACCCATCAACGCAACGGGCTTACCGGAGAGCGGTTGGTCAGGCGGACGCGAAATCCAGTCTATTGCATTCTTCAGCACACCGGTAACCGAGTGGTTGTATTCGGGGCAGGCAATCACTACGCCATCTGCAGCCGCGATCTTCTCGCGCAGTTGTTGCACGGCTTGCGGCATTCCTTCGTCTTCGACGTCGCCGTTGTAGAGCGGTATCGGCAGCAGGTCGAACATGTCCAGGCTCACGTCCTGCGGCAACAGTTCCGTCGCGGCGCGGAGCAGGCCGGTATTGAAAGACCCCTTGCGCAAACTTCCCGAAAACCCAAGCAATTGAATTGAGTTTGACATAAATATATGTCTCCTTTTCAGCTATCTAAAAGTTCGTGGACTCGCTTTCATTATACTTGAAGACGTTTATTTTTTACTATTTTCCAGCCAGGAATGGACACGATTCTCACCAGAACATTCACTGCAAAACCTCCTGGCTGGCAACAAAATCTGCTGCGTTTTCAAACCATCCTGTCTCGTGCAGGCGGCCTATATCCTGGCTTTCTATCAGATGTTGTGCATCTGGCAGGTCAAGGATGCGAATGATGCGTGTATCCGGGGTTTCTCGCAAGCGATAGGTCAGTGAAATGGCTTCCAGATAAGGTTGCCAAATACATTACTCTTGCCGGAGGCATTGGTGCCAACCAGCAACGTCAAATTATCCACCAGGAGTTCCGCCTGCTGGAAACTCCTGAACTGCTCAAGGTATAAACGGGTAATCATGCCTTCCCTCAAACGGTGCGACGGTGTGACGGTGCAATATTGCACCATCGCACCGCCGCACCGCTTCAACGCTCCACCGCTCCACCGCTCCACCGTTTCAACGCTTCAACGCTCCAACACTCCTACTGCACCGAATTGGCGGCTGCAATGATCTCGTCATTGCTAACGCGGCCTTCGCTCATCAGCACGTAGAAATGATCACCACTCTGCCAGTAGAGTTGCTTGTACATTTTTCCATCGTGGTAGTGTCCGCTATGCGTGAGCAACCCCTTTGCATCACCGACCGTCACCTGGCGAATCGTCTCCAGGTCTGATGGGAATGGTACGATAAGCGTGCTACTCCAGTCAACCTCCTGGCTCAACGCCTCGGCCTGATTTGCCTCCACACCCAGCAAACGCAGGGCTGCCTTACCCAGGGTAGACATATCTACCCCTTCGGGCATCGTGACTTCCGGACTGCGTCCCTGGAAGAGCATAAGCTCGTAGTCATCACCAGCGTATTGTGCCTGCACAGACGATGGTACATCAACCATGATAGGCTCATCGCCAAGAGCTTCAGGTATCGTCACGTCGTTTATATCCATCATCGCAAGCAACTGCTGCGAAGTCTCCACATTGACCTGGAACTTGAACGTTGCACGGTCCTTGACCGCCACGCTTGTAGAAATCGGCGCACTGGGGAAGACGGCCGGCGCCTTCACCGCATAGCCCACCACATCGGCGGCCTCGGCTGCGGACGCAACTTCTTGCGGCTCACCCGGCTCATTGATAACTTCCGGCTCGCCCATAAACAGGCTCTTGCCGTCCATATCAAGATTTTCCAACTGCTCCATGCGCTCCGAGCTGACCGGTACGAACATCACATCCTGCACGCGGAAGACCTGCAAAAGCTGGTCGGCCAGAGCGCGGACTGGCGGCAGGGCGAGCAACGTGACCATTACCACCAGCACCGCCAACCC
>CAYFVX010000328.1:0-5535 GCA_964346425.1 uncultured Chloroflexaceae bacterium
GGATGGGAGAGGGGTTGGGGAGAGGGTGAAAGCGCGGTGGAATACCCGTTACGTTCGCGCCTATGTTGCAACCCCCAATCCCCCGCCTGGCAAAGCGGCAAACCGCTTAGCTTCATGCGCAGCGGGGTGAACCCCGCCGATCCCCCGACCCGCGAGTCCGCTTACACATAGCGGCGAAAGAGCACCTGCATTGTCGCTCCGCCGCTGAGCAGCAGCAACCCGATGAGTACCGCCGGCGCCAGCGTCCAGAACCAGGGCATCGGTTGCTGGTGGTCTACCACGAAGCGCGTAGGTGGGCTGGCGTCCGGCGCGATGATTTCGAGCGTGTGCTCGGCAAATGGTATGCGCGGGGTGCTCAGCACCGGCTCACCCTGCGCGGTGGCACTGCGCTCCAGGCTGATACGCTCGCCATCCAGCGCGACGGTTTCCAGCGCACCTTCCAGGCCGCCGACGAGCATCAGCCGGTCGCCATAAAAGCGTATGCGCCAGCCGTTGGTGATGGGTTCAACGGCACGATGCTCCCATGCATGGATGCCGACGCCAGCGTTGGCTGGTTGTTGCAGGTAGGCTTGCAATGCCTGGTAGGCCGGCATCTTCTCCCAATCACGCGAGACCAGCGCAAAGTAGGGCGTCGGGTCGGCCGGGTCCGGCTCCAGGTAGCCGCCGAAGCGCATCACCCAGATATGCATAACGCCAACCCAGGGCCATTCGCGCCGTGCCCGTTCTATCTGACCGATGAGGTATTCGGCTTTTTGCGCTTCGCTCACGGGTTCGCCCCAGGTATTACGGCGTTCAGCCGGAATGGTATCGGGCGCACTGTTCCAACCCATTTCGCTCACCCAGATTTCTTTGAACTCATCATTGTGGCGCTCCATCACCTCGCGCAGCAATACCAGGCGGCTCACGTCGGTGCGTGTGTCTATCGGGCGCGTCCATGCCCAGTTGTCAAAGGGGCGTAGCCGGATGTAGCGGTGTTCATCGGGTGGTTGTCCCAGGCCATACGATTGTGCGGACATGATATCAAAGTAGTCGCCACCACCGGCTTTGTAGACGCGGTCCAGATATTCCAGTTCGGTCATAGGCGCACGCTTATCCAGACCATCCACGGGGGCCAGGCTTGGAAAGAGAATGACGGCGGCTGGGTTGGCACGTTTGGCGGCACTATAGCTCAGCCGTAGCAGTTCAGTAAAGTCTTCCGGGTCTGGCTCTTGCCAGTTCCATTCGTTTTTGAGGTTTGGCTCGTTCCATATCTGAAAAAAGCGCACCTTCCCCCGGTAGCGTTCCACAACCATGCTGACAAAGGCGGCAAAGTCGCTGTAGTTGTCCGGCGGACCAGTCGAGTTCGGGTCGCGCTCCAGCCCTTCTTCCCAGGCGGGGTGCTCGATGGCTTCCTCCCGTGCCCATTCTGGGGGACGGTCGAGCCGCACGACCAGTTCCAACCCCATTTCATCTGCCAGTTCAACGATGCGGTCATACTTTGCCCAGGCGGAGATGACGCCACGGGTTTCGATATTGCGGCGGTCTGCAAAATCGCCCCAGCCGTGGATTTCAATGTCTTCCCAGGGCATTTGCATACGCACATACTGCACGCCCATGTCTTTGATAAGGCGCAGGGTACGGGTGACCGCCGTGGGGTCGGGTTCCATATGCAGGTTGTACACATTGACACCGACCAGCGGACCATCTACCCAGCGGACAGGTGCCTGGTCATCGGGGCTGAGATTGTAGGCGATGCCACGGTTGGTGGCGTTGTCATACCAGATGAACGCGCCAAACGCTCCGAGCAGGAGCACGTCAAGCAGCAGCAGCAGCAGCAGTGAGCGGAATGAAGGGTATTGCATATGATTTTCGTGACGAGTGATGCGTGATGCGTGCTACGCAATCACAGAAAAATCTCTCCCCATGTGAAACGGTTTTCCTCCTGCCTATGATAGCACACTTTGCGCTTTGCGCTTTGCACTTTGCGCTTTGCGCTTTGCACTTTGCGCTTTGCGCTTTGCACTTTGCGCTCCAAACCCATGTTATACTTGAAAGAGCCTTATATTTTGCAACTTGTGTGGCGTTCAGGACGCTTTATACAGGAATGGCACACCTTCGTGATGGATTTCTGGTACAGATAAATTTTTATTTATGTCAATCGAAGTATTGCCATACTGAGACTGCTTCACAATTTGAGCATGTCTATCTGGCATATCTCCCTCCAGGAGATGCATCCGCCGCGCAGCAAACGGGCGGGTTTTGTCCCGAAAAGACGGACATACGGGCAGATCCCGCGGTTACAAACCGCGGCTACGATTCTGCGTAGTCCCCTGGGCACGGGGCACGTGGCTTGCGAAACGCAAGAAGCCGCGCCACTTTAGTGGCTGCGGAGTGTTACAAAGTAGCGAGATACCTGTAGTATTTTGCCAGCGAGAGCGACCATAGCCCTGTGTTTGTGGCTCAATGGGAAATGGTTTTGCACAACAACATTGCTCTTTGCAACGGTGGCAACAACAGTGACAGTGGTATGGTACTTGTTCACAGCCTACCGCAATACCTTTCAATGAAGCACGTGCATTCCTGGGAACGCGGGCATCTTGCCCGCTCGAATGCAGGCGAGCCGCCTGCGCTCCGACTCTGTTGGTAAAGTCCGGGCAGGAACCACGAATACCACGAATACCACGAATTGATGAGGTGGTAGAGACGTTGCGTACACGTCTCTACCACCAAAACCACGGTTTACCAACAGAGTCCGCTCCCAGGGGTGTCACCGGTATTTGCAGGATATTGCAGCCTACCATCAACGGTCAACCGCCTACGCGCCTCTTTGAGTTTATTTTGGGGGAAGGAGCAGAGAATGAGCAAGCCTGGGCCATCTATATTCCTGATAGAAGACGATACCAATACGGTTCTCTTGATAGAGAACATGCTGCACAAAGCCTGGGGCGATACCTGTACATTCCAGGCAACCTGTGAACTTACCGAGGGGATAGCTGCGCTCTATGATACCCAGGCAGATGTTTTGCTGCTGGACCTGAACCTGCCCGATAGCCAGGGGCTTGCAACCTTTGAAGACATCTCCGCGCAGTTTCCCATGTTGCCGATTGTTATCCTGAGCGGTATTGAAGATGAAGAACTGGCAACCCACATTGTGCAGCAAGGGGCGCAGGATTATCTGGTAAAAGGTGAGGTCAACGCGAACCTGTTGAGCCGCGCCATCCGCTACGCGATAGAGCGCAAACACGCGGAACAAAAACTATGCACCAGTGAAGCCCGCTATCGGGCAATATTGCACGCTATCCCCGACCTGATGTTTCGCTTGAACAAAGATGGGGTCTTTCTCGACTACCATGTGCAGAACGAGCGGGAGTTATTGCATCCACCGGAAACATTCCTCGGCAAGCACGTCTCAGAGGTGACACCACCGGCCCAGGCAACCCAGACGATGCATGACATCCAGCAGGCGTTTGCCACCGGCCAGATGCAGGTTTCGACCTATCAAATGCCTATGCATGGGGTGCTCAGAACTTTTGAAGCCCGCACAACAGTCTGTGCCGAGGATGAAGTACAGGTGATTTCCCGCGACATCACCGAGCAAATCGTGGCAGAAACACAACTCCGCCAGAGTGAAGAACGCCACCGCTTGCTGGCAGAACATATCACGGACATGATATCGCGCCACTCTGCCGATGGCACGTTCCTCTATGCCTCCCCCGCGGCATTCGGCTTGCTTGGCTATACGCCGGCCGAACTGCTGGGTATGCAGATGGAAAAACTGTTGCATCCAGATGATTTCGAGAATTTCCAGACAAAACTGGCAGCAACCCTGAAAACGAGGGGAAATATCACCTTGCAATGTCGGGTGCGCTGCAAAAGCGGCAAATATATCTGGACCGAATCCAGTGGACAGACGATCGGACCGGTTCCGCTGGATGCAACTGCGGAAGATTCCGACATGCAATTCATTGTGGTCACCCGTGACATCAGTGATCGCAAGCAGATAGAATTTGAACTGCACCATTCGCACGAACTGCTGCAGGCAATCCTGGACTCGGTCTCGGAGGGCATCGCCGTGTTCACGCGGGAACGGGGTATCATTCGCTTTAACCGGCGGTTTGAGCAGATATGGAACCTGCCGCCCGACTGGGAAAAGGAGCCAGGCTGGTCTGAACGCTCAGCCGAAATGATACGCCAGGTGTGCGACCCGTGGGGGTTTGTGAGCCGCACTGAGGAAACCTACGCTATCCCGGACGCAGAGGCGCAGGACATTATCGAGTTCAAAGATGGGCGCATCGTGGAACGGCACACCACACCCTACCGCGTCGGGGCGGAGATTGTGGGGCGCGTCTGGAGCTTTCGCGATGTAACAGAACAAATACAGGCCGAGCGGGAATTGCGTGAAAACGAGTCCAATCTGCGGGCGTTGATTGAAAATACGGAGGGCAGCATCTGGGCGGTAGACCAGCAGTATTGCCTGATTATCGGAAATAATCAGTTCTTCAAGAATACGCGCAGTGGCATGGGACGTATGCTGCAAAAAGGCGAGAGCGTCTTCCCGCCGGAAGTTCCGCCGGAACGAGTTACTGAATGGCAGGGCTATTATGACCGTGCGTTGCAGGGCAAGCACTTTGTTCTCGAAGTACCAACCCGCTTCAATATCAGTGCCGAGTATATGGAATACCGTTTCAGCCCCATCCGGACAACCGATGGTACGATTATCGGCGTGACGGTGTTTGGCAGCGATATTACCGAGCGCAAACAGGGAGAAACGACGTTGCGGCAATATGAATCAATCATTTCGGCGACACCAGATGTCATCTCGCTGGTTGACCGCAACTTTATCTATCGCGCCGTGAACCAGTCCTATCTCAGCCGCACAAAGAAGCCGTATGAACTGATTGTCGGCCATTCGGTGGTCGAGGTGATGGGCTGGCATGTTTTTCAAAGTGTCATCAAGGACAAGCTGGAAAAATGTTTTGCGGGCAAGACGATACACTACCGTGAGTGGTTTGATTATGCTGCCGAAGGGCGGCGGTTTATGGATATCACCTACTCACCCTACTATGATAAGGATGGAACGATTATCGGCGCAGTCGTGAGTGGTCGGGACATCACCGAGGTACAACAGGCGACGGAGGCATTGCGCGAGAGTGAAGAACGCTTCCGCCGCCTCTTCTATCAATCGCCCATCGGAGCAGCTATGGTAGACCTGGATTTCCATTTGTTGGATGTCAATGAAGCATTCTGCCGTATTACTGGCTATTCCCAGGCTGAACTGCTCACCCTGAGCTTTCCCGACATTACCCACCCGGATGATGTCGCAACGGATATGGAACAATCGCGGCGGATTGCCGCCGGTGAGATTGAGCAGTCTGCGCTGGACAAACGCTATATCCGCAAGGATGGGCAGGAGGTCTGGTGCCGCCTCTGGATACGGGCCATCAAAGATAGCGATGGACAAATGCTCTATTATCTGCCGTTGATTGAGGATATTACCGAGCGCAAAGAAGCCGAGCATGCGATTGAACAGGCACGCCTGGCGGCCGAGGCTGCTTC
>CAYFVX010000329.1:0-5526 GCA_964346425.1 uncultured Chloroflexaceae bacterium
ACCCCCAATCCCCCGCTTGGCAAAGCGGTACACTGCTTAGCTTAATGCACATGGGTTGCGCGGGGCATTGCCCCTCAACAGGTGTCACCCCGCAGGGAGCGCGAGGGAACTGCGTTCCCTCGCAACCTCATTAGAGTGGGCTGGCACGCTTTTGCGTGCGTTTTTCGCCTTGCGAAAGCAAAGCCCACCGCAGGTGACGCCCATTGAGGGGCATTGCCCCTCGCGCTCCCTATTTAACGTAAGACTTTGCGAAAACCATGCGATTGACACCCAGATCGCTTGACACACATATCAAGCATGCTATAAAATTTGAGGCAAGGGTCTTTGTTTAAATGTCTTGCGAAGAGACAAGATAGGCGCATAATGCCCAGAAAACACAAACATCTTTTAAACCTGGTTGTTTCAGTTGGGGTTGTTCTTTTTGTGATGTTTCTTGCAGTGTGGGGAAGGAGCAATGATGCTCAACTCACGCCTGCTTCTTTTGCTTCCCCTTTGCAGCAGTCAACCGATCTGCAATGGGAGCCAAACAGCGGTACGCTGGAGATTCAGGCTGGTCAGGCAAACCTCGAGTTTACGCCTGCACCAGTACTCCGAAATACTGGCACGCAAACGCTTACCCTCACGGTCAGTCAAGCGACCAATCTGCCGGACGGGTTCAGCGTAGACATCAGTCCAGCGGTGGAGGGTGTGACGGAGTTGGCCGCCGGTGCATCACAAGAATTTCGTATCTTTGTCTCAGCCCCTGCCGATGCTACCGATGAAGATAGCTTTAGCTTCCCATTGACTGCACGCGATGAAACGACGGGAGCAGAGGTTACCTTCACCCTTGCAGTCAATGTACAGGCTCCGACCCCAACCTTCACTTCTACTCCCCAATCTATTGCCGTTGAGCTTTCGGTACGGGGAGATAGTGCCAAAAGCGACTCGCCCGGCGAGGTCGTTGTCTATGACCTGCGCGTTCGTAACCCTGGCTCGGTGCCGGGGACCTATAAAATAGAATTTACGAAATCGTGTGCTGACGAAATAACAGACTGTACAGAAACGCCAAGCCAGGATACGTTCTTGATAGACCCCGACCGCGACAGGGATTTTCAGGTTTCGGTTATTCTGCCGGTGGATGCGGTAGAGGCAACGATTGCGCGGACCATCGTGCGGGCATATCTCACCACAGACGAGAGTGTGAGAGCCGAAGTGCAGCTTATTACCACAGTGGAAGAAGCTCCAACACCCACCAACACCCACACACCAACCGACACGCCCACACCGGGGCGAATCTGTGAAGATATCTATGAACAGGATGATGAGCGCGATACCGCCCACCACATTGAAGTCAACGTCCCACAACCCAAACCGGACAGTATGCGCAAACCAGAAGACCCCGATGACCGCCGGGCTATCTGTCCAGCCGGCGATGAAGATTGGCTCAAGTTTAGTGCGGTGGGCGGCAAGGTCTATACGATAGATATTCTTGAAATGGCAGAAGGCATTGACCTGTCGCTTGAGTTGTTTGATGAAAATGGGCAGAGCATTGCGTTCAATGATGACTACTTCTATCGGAGCGACCTGGAAGAGGATAATGAAGGCGGTGGCACACCAGCCGCCGACCTCGACGACAAAGACGAACGCGACCCCAAGGTTGAGCCACATCCGCATGACATCCGGCCGCGGATCGATTCCTGGCGAGCTCCGCACGATGGCATATACTACATTCGAGTGCGTGATGCCGCCGGACGCGGGAGCATAGATAGTACCTACCGAATTGAAGTACGGACCGAAAGTTATGGCCCAACACCAATAGCTGTTGGCGGCGTATGCCAGGACCGCTTTGAACCGGATGGCTTACCGGAGCAAGCATCACTGATTGTCTCGAACGAGCGGCAGGAAAACCGTAGCCTCTGTCCCACAGGTGATGCCGACTGGATAACGTTTTTTGCAAAAGCTGGCAAACGCTATATCATCCAGACAGATACCTCCAACTACCGCGGTTCAGGCGAAGTCAACAGTACCCAGGCCGGGGCAGATACTATCATCACACTGGCAGACCGCGATGGAGTGAGCATCATTGACTTCAATGATGACAGTCCTTTCTTCGCAGAAACATTTGACTCAGACATTGAGTTCATTCCAGAAGTGGATGGCTTCTACTATGTTCAGGTCAAAAATGTGGGCGATATTGGCAACCAGTTCATTCGCTACGACCTTCTCCTGTATCTCTGCAAGATGGATGATGAGACCTGTGGTGGTCGTTCGTCCAGTACACGCGTCTCCAGTGCCAGCAAAAACGCGGGGATAGATAACCGTACCCAGACACCAACACCCACCATTCCCGAAGAAGAGTTTTCGCTGGATGAAGATGAACTGGCCGAACCTGCTGCCTCGACGGGACAGACAGCCACTTCGTCGCCGCTGTCGAGTGCGCAAAATGTGGCTGGCGAAGAAGCTACCGTTCCCCCCGCACCTCCCGCCTCACCCACACCCGTGCCAGATACGCCAACATCGGCACCGCCACTGCCAACACCAACACCAACACCAACCGCGTCACCGACGCCAACTATTGAACCACAGAATAATATGATGGGAGAAAGCCCGAATGAAGAAACCGGGCAATCTCAGAGCGTAGATTCTTCGGCGTTTGCGAATGATAGGTTCTGGAGTATCTGGCAACGGACCGAGCAGTCAGTTGTGGATCGGCGAGTAGCACGCTCCTGGATATGGGGGGTGACCGCCAAAGTTGCCCGGTATGAGCCATATCAGGAAGCTGAAAATAACAAACGGCAGGTGCAATATTTTGACAAGGGCAGAATGGAGATAAACAATCCTGATGCAGACCCGGCTGACCCCTGGTTTGTGACGTTTGGCTTGCTGGCACAAGAGCTGATCAACCAGCACATTCAGGTAGGCGAAAGCGAGTTCCTGACCCATCAGCCGGCTGATATTTCGCTGGTTGGGGATATGGATGATGAAAACACTCCGACATATGCCAGTTTCCAACAGGTGATGGGGCCACGTTTTCCTGACCTGACAGGTGAAGATGCGCTGGATTTGCTCAAACGTGATGGGCAGGTAGACATCTACGAGGGGCCGCAGCATGCAGAGGCACGCCTGGTGCATTTCTTTGAACCAACCGGGCATAACATTCCGTCCGTCTTCTGGGAATTTCTCAATGCTCGCGGTGAAGTCTATGAAGAAGGGGAATACACCGTCGCACCTTTGATGGATTGGCAACGGGTGGTCGGGCAACCTATTACTGAACCATATTGGATAAAAGCCCGTATTGATGGGGTTGAGCATGATGTGCTTGTTCAGGTCTATCAGCGACGCATCCTGACCTACAACCCCGCCATGCCAGATGTTGACCAGATTGACATGATTGATGTCGGCAGGCATTATTACCAGTGGCGTTATGGCGAATCGTTACCATAGCCTGAGTGAGGGCCGTGGTGAAGCGTTACGATGAACCATTCGATTTCCTCCGCTATCTGGTGACGACTATTGGTCAGCGACCTGCGACATCGCTCGCAGAAGCCCAGGCAGCCGCATACGTTGATGGACGGTTGCGTCGGGCCGGCTTGAAAGTTGCTGCCGAAACGTTTTACGCACCTCCCAACAAAGGTCTCCTCGCTCCATTGCTGGCAATCGGTGGCGCAGGTATTGCCATGCTGATGCTCTGGTTGCCATTTGCGGCTTTCATCCTTACGGTCGTTTTCCTGATTGTTGTGCTAATTGATGGCTTCATCCATCCCCTGCCGGCCTTCACCAGATTTGCAACCAGCCAGAATATCATAGGGAATCGCGCATGTGCCAGGCATTATCCGCGCTGGCGTGTGGTGTTGCTTGCCCCGCTGGATTCACCGCTGGATGCGCGAGCAGCTACGTGTGCGGATGGGGGACGTTCGCTGGTTATCGGGCGCACGGTTGCCTTCTTGCTGCTCGGCGTGATAGCGTTGCTCAACATGACCATGTCCGCCCCCCTCTGGATGTACCTACAGGCAATCCCTGCGCTCTATTTGCTGGTGGGCCTCATCCGCAGACAGCCCGGCCAGGAGACAACCATAGGTGGCTCCGGGGCACTGGCGGTGGTATTGACCGTAGCAGAGCGGCTTGCTTCGCTTGAGCATGTAGAGGTATGGGTGGCCGCCCTGGGCGCGACGGCAACAGGACATTTCGGGATGCGAGATTTTCTGGCACGTTATCCTTTTCCGCCAGCAGAAACGTTGTTTCTCTCGCTCGAAACCATCGCGACCAATAACCTGCTCTGTGCTACCCGCGAAGGGATGCTCAAGCAGCATGCGGCTGACGCCTTGCTGCTCCGTCTGGCAACAACGGTCAATGCTGAAGAGCCACTTGTTGCGATACAACCTGCTTCTTACCCATCGCATATGTCGCTTGCCGCACCATTACACGAGCGCAGGTATCGTGCCATGACCTTGCTCAGCCGTGGTATACTGCCCCCATCTGCGAAACAAGATGTTCTCTCGCGTTTCGACCCACATACATTGGAACGGACGAGCCGGTTTCTTACGGCGATGATTGAGCGACTTGATGAAGACAAATAGCAGAAAGGACTGCATCTATGGCATTTTTTGATCTTTCGTTTATTGAACTGCAAACCTATGATCCGCCAAAGACCCGTGAGCCAGACTTTGAAACCTTCTGGCTGGATACCCTGGCAGAGTCGGACCGGCAACCGTTGAATGCCCACCTTTCGCTCATGAAACTCCCCTATATCGGTGTTCGGATATATCAAGCGATCTATGCTGGCTGGAATGGCAGCGAGGTTGTGGGCACCTATGCGTTGCCAGAGGGGGAAGGTCCCTTTCCAGCACTGGCGATCTATCATGGGTATAGTTCCAGCCGTCCTGACCCGTTTGAATTATTGAGCTGGACATCGCAAGGGTATGCAGTACTGGCAATTGATATGCGGGGACAGAGCGGTGAGAGCAGCGATGGCAGCAATTACCCCGGTGGGCATGCGCCAGGCTATTTAACGCTGGGTATCAGCGATCCCTATCAATACTATTATCGGGGAGCTTTTATTGATGCAGTACGGGCAGTTGAATTCCTCGCAGAGCAACCTGAGATAGATACGGCGCGTATCGGTGTGACGGGTTGTAGCCAGGGTGGAGGACTGGCTCTGGCAGCAACCGCGCTCTGTGCTATGCGGCAGACGTATAGGGATGCCAAAACTCCCGGTGTGCTTGCCACCGTTGCGGAAATCCCTTTTTTATGTCACCTTGAGCGTGCAGCCACGCTGGTAGATAGCCAACCCTATGCTGAAATTGCGTCCTATTGTCGCAAAAAGGGCGGCGATACAAGCAGTGTCTTTCGCACATTGAGCTACTTCGATGGGATGAACCTGGCAGAATATATCCAGGCACCAATCCTGGTAACAGTCGGATTGATGGATATGGTATGTCCCCCATCTACGGTGTTTGCCGCATACAATGCCATTCCAGCAACCAAACATATTATCGTGGCACACTTTGGCGAGCATGAAACCTTTCCCGGTGTACCAGAGGCCCGCAT
>CAYFVX010000330.1:0-5526 GCA_964346425.1 uncultured Chloroflexaceae bacterium
GGCTATGTGCTCCGATACAACTCGTGGTGCTCAATATAATCCAGCACGACATCCGGCACCTGGTAACGCACAGGTTGCCCATTGGCGAGACGTTGACGGAGCATACTGCTGGCAATATCAAGCTGGGGGCCCATTACGCCCGTAGTACGGCTGGAAATACCTGGCAACTCACGTTCAAGCACCTCAATGTTGATAACAGTGCCGGGACGTGCCAGCACCACCAGCCGCGCCAGGCTGATAATCTGCTGCGCTGCGTGCCACTTTGGAAAACTCAAAAATGCATCACTGCCGAGAATAAAGTGAAGTTCAACGCCATTCCCTATCGTTTCTTGTAGTTCCTGGAGCGTATCAACCGTATAAGAGGGGGGGCTACGGCGCAGCTCAATATCAGAGGGAACAAATGCCGCATTGTTTGCACAGGCCAGTTGCACCATCTCCAGCCGTTGCTGGGGAGTGGCGTAGTGATAGCCTTGCTTCAGCGGTTGCTGCGCCGCAGGTATAAAATAGACATAATCAATATCAAGAGACCAGCGAACCTCCTCGGCAATAGCCAGATGTCCAAAATGGATCGGATCGAAGGTTCCACCAAACACACCGATACGTTGTTGCATCAACGGTAGGATTCTATTGCCATATCTCGCGCATCTTGAAAAAGATGCCAGATCATCCAATACACCGCCTGCTGATCGTCAGGCATCAAGTCATCTACATATGGAGCGACCAGTTCCGCAATATCGCTACGCTGCAATCTGAGCACCCGCCTGCCCATCCAGGAGTGAAGTTGGATAGCCAGCGCGTCGGCAAGCTCATGCAGTTCAGCTACCGGTAAATACTGCTTATCGTTCGGTTGCATAAGACCAGATGCTCACGCTTCATCATCCATATGACTACTAAAATTATCCCGACTTTGGAGCTGACTTTCTGAAGACACCCGCACCGATGACTTGTGATTTATATGCGGCGGTATTGCGGATGGCGGTGTTTCTCGCGGACGCCGCATTTGCGGTGCTGGTTCCTGGTAGCGATCAATGTATCCCTGTTCTGCTAGCTGGTCTTCAGGATAATCAGCATGCTCCGCATGTTGCCGCGAAGAACCTTGCTCCAGCAGATTGGAGGGATCTTCAGCTCCAAGCTCATTCTGGGTTAAACTGGCATGAATATAATCAAGATACTCACGGATATCGTCGTTATCTTGCAGACTATTGAATGGAACCGTTGCACCACTTACTGTTTTGACACTCTGACCAATATCCTTGAGGGTTTTGTCAATTCCATACACCAACCCCTGCATTGCTTCTGCCAGTTCTGCCCGTTCTGCAACGGTAAGATTGGCGAATCCTTTGAGAGCCTTTTCCTGTGTGCGCATCAGTGTCTCGCGCAATATCGCAATATCTGCCTGCGTTTGGAGCTCATACCGCTTGACGAGGTGGGCTTGCTTGACCTGTTCGACCAGTTCTTCAGATGTTACGGGTGTCCACAGCAAGGCAGGAATAATAATGAACCCGATAATGCCAATAAGCACCTGCTGCAAGACCAGGCCGGTATCTACCACCACCTGCTGCGTAGCCCACCAGCTATACTGGATTTCAAAAGAGTAATAGAGGAGATACAGCGCAGCCAGGATGATCACGGCATATCCCCATGTTTTGGCATTTATTTTCTGCAGAAGCATCCCGCCGGGCGACCAGGGAATGAGAAACGATGTCAACACCGGTGGGGCAAGCACCAGAATAGCGGTGAAAGCCAGAGCCATCGTCACATTGTCCGTCAGTTCACTTTGCACGCCCCACCAGTAGACAGCGGAGCCTACCATTGCAACAATAGCGAGCAAACTCAGAACCGATTTTGCAGTAAAAAGCTCTCCGCCTCTGCGGTAGCGTTGGCCTCTAATCATGTTTAAATAGCGACTGCCCATAGAATCTTACCCTTTCATGTCCACTCCAGAGATCATCCCCGGTTCTATCACTGCTGGTGGTGCAATACCTATCCGTACAGAAAGAAAAGAGACAGCAGTCTGTCAGGTCCCAAACCTGCGAAACTGCTGCCATATCTCCTGTTTAATGTTGACATAATCATAACGTTTTCGCAACCTGTCCCTAACGCGGTTGCACATCAGGAGTTATGATGACATAAGTTTCAATCCATTCACCATACCCGGCATCCTGAATGCGTTGTAACAGCGCAGAAGAGATAGCGGTCATACCATAACTTTGGTTGACGTGATAGGGAACTTCCAAAGCTTCTTTGCCGTTGCTTGCCAGTTCAAACGTTGCCTGGGCTTGAAATGGTCCTGAGAAATTCCCTAAAACAACGTGTTGCTGGTTGACTGGATCATACCACCAGAGATCACTCCCAGTCGTTGTGTAGGACCGAAACTCGTCAAACGGTTGCCGATTTTTCTGCTGCAAACGCCATCGTTCTTCATTCGTGAGAGGTGGCAATGTTGGCAGGACAATTGTGACAGACGGCGTTGGAGTTGCTGTTGGCGGTGCCGGCGTTGGTGTAGATGTTGCTGTCGGCGTGCTTGTTGCCTCTACGGTAGGTGTCATGGTTGACGTTTGTGTCGGACGAGCAACCGTAGGTTCCAGTTGTGCAGTTTCCGTTGGCAATAAGACTTCAGCAGGAGAAGACGTGCTCATAGCTGCTTCTGAAGCAGATGGAACGGGTGAAGGCTCCAGCATTGCAATGACGGGTTCTGTCGTCACTGTCTGGCTGAGCACTGTTGTCACCCCTGGAGAAGTATCTGTTACTCCTGACTGCGAAGGCGATGGTTGCATCACCTTCGTATTTCCTGTTTGAAGGGCCTGCATACAACTGGCTAACGCCAGCACCATACCCGCGAGCACGATTACTCGAAGATACACACGAGCTCCTACCATCCAGCCCAACCTTCAATCATGGGCAGTAGTTGCCCTGCTCTTGCAAGTAAAGTATCCATAAACAGATGAAAAACGTGTTCCTACTCTCATACTACACTTCATCGTAGCATGGATCTTTAACAAGAGATAATTACTTTTACTAATAGTATAGATTGTACCACAATTCAGAGGTGTTGCAAAGCAAATCCTTGCCTCAAATGATTACATTCTGATGTCCTGTTCAGGCATCGTTTTGTCGGTTTTTTCCGCAGTTTTTTGCCCGAAAGATCTGGCAAAACTATTATGCGAAAGAACATGGTATAATCTGAACCCAATAGAAATAGTATCGCTACAACTTTGTTGTCAAGGAGGACACTGATGAAAGTGTATGGACCGGAAAAAATTCACAACGTCGGGTTATTTGGTCACGGCGGTTGTGGCAAGACGACCCTGGTAGAAGCAATGCTCCGCAAAACAGAAGCGCTTTCGCGCGTGGGACGGGTTGAAGATGGAAATACTGTCAGTGACTACGATCCTGATGAGCACAAACGGGGTATGTCCATTAGCCTTAGCATTATTCCCCTGGAATGGGAAGAGAATAAACTCAATGTGATTGACACACCGGGCTATGCCGACTTTGCTGGCGATATGGCATCAGCGATGCATGTGATTGATGGGGCGATCATCGTCATGGATGGCTCGGCCGGTGTCGAAGTGGGCACGGAACAGGTCTGGGAGATGGCCGTCAAAGCTGGCGTCCCGCGTATCCTTTTTATCAATAAGATGGACCGCGATAACGCGAACTTTTTTCAGTGTGTAGAAAAAGCTCGCGAAATGCTGGATGACGCTATTACGCCTATGCAAATCCCCATCGGTTCTGCAAAAGATTTCAATGGCATTATCTCGTTGCGTGAGCAAGTTGCATGGCTCTGTTCTGGCAAACAGGATGGGTACTCAGAAAAAGCCGATGTTCCTCCTGAACTCAATGACCAGATGCATGAATGGCGCACGCAGTTAATAGACAAGATTGCAGCGACCAATGATGATCTTATCGAAAAGTATCTGGAAGCTGGCGAAGATGCGCTTACCGCAGATGAATTGTTGCGGGGTCTTCGCGCTGGTATTGCCAATGGGAGCATTGTGCCGGTCTTTTGCGGCTCGGGCTTACAAGTCTCCGGCATTGGTCACTTGCTGAGCGGCATCCTGGACAGTATCCCCTCGGCTGCACGCAAACAAGTTCCTGCTACTGACGTGCTCAGTGGAGAAGAAATCCCCCTTTCTTGTGCGGGTAGTGAACCCCTCACCGCACTGGTTTTCAAAACGCAGGTTGACCACTACGGAAAATCGAGCTTTTTCCGGGTGTACAGCGGAGAGTTTCATGGTAACTCATCTGCCAAAAATGCCCGCACCGGTCACGAAGAACGGGTGGGCCAGGTCTATAGTGTCATGGGCAAAGAGCAGACCAGCGTTGCCTTGATCGGGCCGGGCGATATTGGCATGACGACCAAACTGGCAGAAACCATAACGAGCGATACGCTCTGTACCCCTGATCGTCAGTTTGAATTACCCAGGATTGATTTTCCTGCGCCCGTCTTTACGGCGGTGGTCAAACCGCATGGTCGTTCTGACCTGGACAAACTGAGCAATGCGTTGGCACGAATGATTGAGGAAGACCCTTCGCTCCGCTCCTCGCGTGATGCTTTTACCGGTGAAGCCCTCCTCTCCGGTCTGAGCGAAACCCATCTGCAAATCATTGCTGATCGCATGAAACGCAAGTATGATACCCACGTAGATATTGATATGCCTCGTATCCCCTATCGCGAGACGATTCGCCAGGTTGCGGAAGCACAATATCGGCACAAAAAGCAGACCGGTGGGGCTGGACAATTCGCAGATGTCTCCATCCGCATTGAGCCACTCACCCCCGACCCTGAACGGGAAGACCCGCTGGAGTTTGTCAGCGAAATTGTCGGGGGGGTTATCAGCCGCGGCTTCTGGCCGGCTGTGGAAAAAGGGGTTCGCGAAGCGATGGCGGAAGGCGTGCTGGCTGGCAATCCGGTGCAGGATGTGAAAGTTGCGCTCTTTGATGGCAAAGAACATCCGGTGGACTCGAAGGAAATCGCCTTCAAAACGGCTGGCTCGCAGGCATTCAGACTGGCTGCGCAGAAAGCCAGTCCGATCATCGTTGAGCCAATCTATATGCTCGAAATTACTGTGCCAGAGCAGTATGCCGGTGATGTGATGAGTGATCTCAACACGCGACGGGGAAGAGTGTTGGGGATGATGCCGGCCGGACGTGGCAAAACGACGATTACCGCTCAGGTGCCACTGGCAGAATGCCAGCGATATGCCACTGACCTGCGGGGCTTCACCCAGGCACGCGGAACCTTCACGATGCAATACGACCATTATGAAGAGGTTCCCTCTCATCTGATAGACCAACTGGTCCAGCAACACAAAAACAAGCAAGAGCACGAATAGCAGAGTCATCTTTCATCTGGTGCATGCATGGTTTTTTCGACGAGGTTGAAAACAAGCATGCACCGGCGGGGTCTCAGCCTCACATGTGTAGACTTTTTTGTCAACCGCTTTGCAAAACGGTTGCGAGATACGGTAGCAGCGGCTTGGAGCCGCTGGATCTCCCGCCAGGAGATGCTTCCACCGGGCA
>CAYFVX010000331.1:0-5521 GCA_964346425.1 uncultured Chloroflexaceae bacterium
GAGCCAACATAGGCAAACCTGCCTCATATCTCAGGTCAAATTGGGAACAACACGTCACCGGCATGAACAGGAGTATCTGCGGTGAGCTTGACGCCGGAGCCAACAACCACCCCACGCTGACAAAGAATCTCGCGGTTGAGTATACCTTTTGTCTCAGCCACAGCTTTCACCTCGGCAAAAAGATGTGATGGCAACTCAACCCCTGTTCGCAGAGCGGAATGATTATCGAGTAAACTATGCTGCATCAAACAGCGGTCTGCGACTTCTGCCTGGGGCATCAGGACAGAATATTCAATCCGGCTCTCTTTTCCAACCACAGAACCCGCTTCCAACACAGACTGGACAATAGTGCTCCCCGCTCCCACAACCACGTTGTCACCAATAAATGCAGGCCCGACAACATGCGAACCTGGTTCCAGGCGAGCACGCCCAATATGCACCGGACCAGTTATATCGCACCCTTCAGTTACCGCCTCGGGATGGATGGAAGCATGATGCTCCTTGCCACGTTGCAACAAGAATGCACTGGCTATCAGCACATCCCACGGATTGCCCACGGGTATCCAATGCCCACGACAGGAGCTATAACCAACACAATGCTCTTCGGCAAGTGCAGCAATCAAGTCGGTAAGCTCGTATTCACCGCGTGGCGACGAGACAATGGAGCGAAGGGCGGGAAAAACCTGCCCATCAAACTGGTAGATACCTGGATTGACCAGGGCATCGGTAGGGGCTTCCGGCGGTTTCTCAATAATGCGCTGCACGCAACTGTCAACAATATGCAGAACCCCAAACGCCGTCGGGTCATCTACCCGCAGGCCAGCCATAGCGTAGCGATGCTGACAGATGCCGAGCAAATCTGTCTGGCTGATAAGGTTGTCGCCATACAACAGGAAAAAAGGGGTTTCCAGCGAAGGCACACCGGCGGTATCTGCCTGTTCTGCCACCGTCAGCAACGCACCGGCTGTTCCATTGATCTGAGTTTGCTGCACATAGTGGATATGCATGCCACGATAGGAGTTCCCAAAATGATGGCGAATATCATCCGCACGGTAGCCCACCACCAGCGTTACATGCGCAACAATGCCCACCAGTTCATCGAGAATATGGGAAAGCAATGGTTGCCCCAGCAACGGGATAAGCGGCTTTGGCCGGTGCAGGGTCAGCGGGCGAGTACGAGTCGATTCACCAGCAGCAAGGATTATCGCGTGCTGTGTGTGGCACGTTTCTTGAGTAGTTGTGTTTGTCATGTCCCTATGCTACTTCATTCTGCGCCAGAATGCAAACGGGCAAAGCATCAGTTTACCTTCCCTAGAACTGCGAGAATACGCTCAAACTCATAGCGGTCTACCAGTTCATACAAGATAGTTGCCAGTTGCTCATCTTGCTGGTCTAACTCGCTGATCATTTCCATCAGCTTATTCACATCGCCAAGCAATGCGTTACGGCGCAGTTTTTGCACCCACTCAGTCGGCATAGCCTGGAACATGTCTGGAGTCAAAATCATTTCGGCGATGGTATCCTCCGTTGATCCATTGGTTTCCGCATAGATGAAACGCACGCCGAGATGCTTCTCCATCATCTCAAAGATAGCCTGTTTCTCAAATGGCTTATAAAGAAAATCATTGCATCCTGCGGCAAGCATCCTGGTTTGCTCTTCCTGGGGGGCACTGGCCGTGATACCAATAATGATGGGGTTCTGTCCCTGTCCTTGTGCCTGGGCTTTGATATGCCGCGTTGCAGCATAGCCATCCATAACTGGCATGCGCATGTCCATCCATATCATATGGGGGGACCATTGTTCCCATGCAGTGATGGCTTGTTGCCCATCATTTGCTTCACGAACTATAAACCCGACGGACACGAGAAGTTCAACCAGCAAGCGACGATTTTCCAGCCGGTCATCTACCACCAGCACCCGAACGGGTTGCTGTCCGTGGGCAAGAGCCAGCACCTGCCGATGCTGCACATCATGATCACCTGGTGGTGCTTCCACCACGAACACCGGCAGGTCAACGGTAAAGGTGGAGCCTTCCCCGACCACGCTACGGACTTGCAACATGCCGCCCATCAGTTCAACAAACTTCTGGCTGATGGGTAATCCCAGCCCCGTCCCTTCCTGAAACTTCTGCCCAGATTGTGTCTGAACAAACGCTTCAAACAAGAAAGGCAAATCCTCATCAGCAATACCTTCGCCGGTGTCGGAGACCTCAAAACGCAAACGCAGAGAGCTATTTTGCTCAGGGGCAGCATCCATCTGCATCTGAGCGAATGCTGCATTGTCCGGCAGTTCCAGAGAATCCAATGGTTCAGCCGTAATGCGCAAGGTAATGCTGCCATGCTGCGTAAACTTCACCGCGTTGGAGAGCAGGTTGGCGAGCACCTGGCGCAGTTTTTGTTCGTCGGTGCGGACATGGACCGGCACATGCGGATCACGTTCACACGTCAATTGTAATCCTTTTTGCTTTGCCCGCAGCCGAAACATGTCATTCAGACTTTTGAGCATAGTGCAGAGGTTAAAGTCGGCATGGTTGAGCGAGACCCGCCCGGCCTCAATCTTCGACATATCCAGCACATCATTGATAATTGCCAGCAGGTGTTCCCCGCTCCGGCTGATGATGGTGAGATATTCACGATTCTCAGAACTTATCTCCTGACTTTGCGACAGAATTTGTGTAAAACCCAGAATAGCGTTGAGTGGAGTACGCAACTCGTGACTCATATTGGCAAGAAAAGTACTTTTGGCACGATTGGCAGATTCTGCATGCTCACGGGCCAGCCACAGCTCTTCTTCCATCTGCTTGCGAACAGTGATATCTTCCTTGACCGCAACAAAATGGGTGATTCGCCCACCTTTGTTGAAAATCGGGGCTATGGAGGCGGCTTCCCAGAAGAGTTCGCCATTTTTCTTCTTGTTGTGAAACTCACCACGCCATTCTTGCCCGCTGGTAATGGTCTCCCACAACGTCTGGTAGAAATCACGCGGGAGCGTGCCGGCTTTCAGAATACGCGGATTTTGCCCCAATGCTTCGCCGAAGGTATAGCCGGTCACCTGCGTAAAACTTGAATTGACATACTCAATAGCTCCGCTTGTATCAGTAATAACGACAGAGGACGGGCTTTGCTCAACCGCCCGCGACAGTTTGCGCAATTTCTCTTCTGCCTGCTTGCGTTCGGTGATGTCGTTCATGGAAACAACATAGGAAGGTTTACTTTCCCATTCCCTCTCCATCACGCGCAGTTCCAGGATAGTCTTGTGCCCCACCAGATGAGGCAGGACAACCTCAACTTCAACCTCACAGCGGTCATAGCTGGTTATGGGCAGGCCAAAAGGTAATCCCTCCAGGTCTGGTTGTTGCAGCAGTTCTCGCGCCAGCGGGCTGGCATACTGGATGATATAGGCATCATCCAACACCAGAACCCCATGTGGGCTGAAATCCAGGATATGCTGCAATCGTTCTTCGCTCTTGCGCAATTTATCTTCCATCTGCTTGCGGTCGGTAATATCAATCAACACCCCTAGCACCGAATCGATGCCTCCCTGTTCATTAAAAATGGCATTCGTGGTGAGATCGCACCAGATGATGCCGCCATCCTTGCGCACATAACGACGCTCACCACGATAACTCGCGACCTTTCCCTGGAAAAGAGCCTGCATATCGGCTTGCATTGCCGCGCGATCTTCCGGATAGATCAGGTCTGAAACGGTCAATTGATAAAACTCACTGGTCGTGTATCCGATGGCATCCGCCGCATGCTGGTTGACGAAGGTGTATCTGCCATGCCTATCACCCACCACAATGCCGGCGGCCGCATTGTCAAAGATAGCTTGCAGGCGAGCCTCATTGGTACGCAGTTGTTCTTCTATCCTTTTCTGCTCGGTAATATCAATCAAAACTCCCAGGACAGCATCCACCTCACCATGTTCATTGTAGATGGCATTGGTTGAAAAATCGCACCATATCAGAGTGCCGTCTTTGCGCAGGTAGCGGTATTCACGCCGGTAGCTGCGTATCTGTCCGCTCAAAATAGCCTGAATATCCGCCTGGATTGCTTCACGGTCTTCGGGATGAACCAGGTCCAGCGGAGTCATATGATACAATTCGTCAGGAGTATATCCAATAGTATCCGCTGCATGCTGATTGACAAAGGTATATCTGCCCTGTCTATCTCCCACCCCTATACCGGCGGCCGCATTGTCAAAAATGGCTTGCAGGCGAGCCTGTTTGCTGCGTAGTTCATCTTCTATCTGTTTGCGCTCGGTAATATCCTGTACCGTGCCCAATATACGTATGGTATTCCCATGTTCATCGCAAATAACCTCAACGTTTTCTAACAGATATCTCTCGCTCCCATCAGAACGAATAAGACGTTGCTCATAGGTCACAGGACTACGAATTGCTATTGCCTGATTCAGCACATCCATAGTAGGTTGCTGATCTTCAGGATGAATAAGCGACAGGACATACTCAAGAGTGAGAGAAGTATGCCCCGGCTCAATGCCACAGATACGGTACGTCTCATCTGACCAGTAGAACTCATCGCTTTGCAAATCCCATTCCCAACTGCCCAGGTGTGCCATTGCCTGCGCTCTGGCAAGATTTGCTTCGCTCTTGCGCAGGCTGGTCTGCATCGCATGCTGGTGCGTGCGGTCGCGCAACAGAATGAGCCAACCAGACCTGTGCTGACGCCGATTGTATATCTGACTACCGGTGATTTCGATCCACAGGGTTGTGGATTCAGCAACGGGTGTGGAAAATTGCTGTTCGATGGCAAAGTGATCATTACCCGCCAAAAACACAGGTGCCAGGGCAGAAATAACCGCTTCAACTGGCATACCAATCAAAGCAGATGCAGGCTGGCCGAGCAAACGACAAGCGGACGGGTTGACGTCTACAATACGATGCTGGCGGTCTATCACCAGCATACCATCTGGCATATGTTCCACCAGCATATCTCGCGCAATCGGGCCGATCTCAAGCAAACGGTGGCGAAACAATACCCACGCCCAAAGCGGGTTGGCAAGCGCAAACGTGAAGGGGGCAATATCGAGATTGGGCACACCTGGTACAGGCACCAGGTTCAGAGCGGTGAAAATGGTTCCAACGACCGGTGTCGTCATGCCAACAATGGCAATGATCGTCTGAAATTTGAAGTAACGATGGGAGCGAAAGAGGGCGATAATCAACAAAAGAACGCCACTGAAGATAATCAGATACCAGTAGAAAATAACCCCCCACATCCAGGGACCATAGCCATAATCAAGTATTGGAAAGCCTGTACTGGCATTAATGTGTGGATTAATACGTACCAGATGATGGAGCGGGTCGGTCCAGACAAACAGGCTGGTGAGAACAGGTTCTATCCATAAGAAACGCACCACCCGTTTTGCCCATGTGAAACGCTGGGTGTAGAGCAGGCCAAACAGCACTATGCCTGCGGCGACGATATCCGTCCCGATAAATTGCAGTTTATCCAAAAAAATTTTCCCGCCATACGAGGGGGCGAGCAGTTCAAACAT
>CAYFVX010000332.1:0-5513 GCA_964346425.1 uncultured Chloroflexaceae bacterium
AGTCTAAAACGCCTTGATTGATATTATCAGGAAGCACATATATCCCTGTATACGGATGCTCTTTTGAAACAACACCCGTCTGTTTTGGTATATGAGGCAAGAAATGATGAGCCTCTCTTGAATATTTTTCGGCAATGGAGGATGGCGTATCGTTGTCAGCGTCTACGATAATACCACAGGCATTGATAGTTTGAGAATAGTCAACCAGATTATATCGAAGGTCTGGCAGTAAATTACTTCCTTCTCCCATAAGTATAGCTATTGAATGAGTTTCGGAAAAGAAAATAGAAGGCATGTCCAATCGAGCATACAGGTTTCCTCGCCTGGGATAACGTGGAACCAGCTTTTCCCAAAAGGGATCAAGCTCTTTTTGTTTTCCGTTAAATTTTTTGAACCCATTCAATTGAAGCAATTTGCCAATGGCTGCCTGATCGTGTACTCCTTCAACCAAAATAAGACCATAAAACATACGTCTACCACCGCACCTCTCTCCCAAAATCCTCGCGGAACCTGGTCAGAAACTCCTGGTCAAACATCGTGGCACGCGTTTGCTGCGCCGTCGCCTCCAGCCGATATGTCACCATTTCAACTTTGTTTTCCTGGCTCATATCCAGCAGTGCATCCAGTGTCTCCAGACTATGCGTTGTCGCAAACAACTGAATGTTATACTGTTCGCATGCCTGCACCAGCCAGCTCAACGTTTTATCCAGCACACGAGTATGAATAGCTGTTTCAAGCTCATCAATCAGCAGTACCCCATCCTTGCAAAGCGGTAGTGTCGTTGCCATAAGCAATATCCGCCGCATACCATCACCAAAAACACTCAGCGGTGCCAGTCCTGAATCCTGGTGACGGATGTAGAGTTGTGGACGTACCCCACTTTTTGCCCAGACCTCGACATCTTCAACGGCCGGATCGAAAAACTGCAACAGTGCAATCGCCTGCGCCAGATAGTCCTGCATGCCAACCTCTGACGTTCGTTGGATCTGCAATTGTTCAACGCGGTGGGCCTGGGGTTCAATCGTATGCACTGCCAGCATCGGGCACTTGCTTTTTTGTCGCTGGACAAACCGCTCATCCTCACGCAACTGAAAAGTTTCTGTAAACACTGATCTATTGGAATGAGGAGTAAATATATCAATCTGCTCTCGATGCATACTGGCTTGCACCGTCAACTCAGCACCACTGACAGGCGCGGTTAATTCTTGCTCTTCTCCTGTATCTGTATCACGCTCGGCAAGAAACTCACGTAACGTTGCCGAAACATCACGCATCGGAAAATCTCCCTGCCCCGACAACGTTATCTGCCCCGCATAAAAATCATGCTCCTGGCTACTCTGGCTTTGGGGAAAAAGCCATTTCAGCGATTCAAGCAATGGTACGCGTGATGCTTTCACCTCACGGGCACGCGCGGTATTGATCCACTGCCAGGGGTCAAGCGGACGGCAATAGGTGGCGACCGCCTCTAGCACACTGGTCTTTCCAGAGTTATTCTCGCCCACCAGCAGATTGACCCTGCCCAGACCGTGCAGCGACAATTCCCGCAACCCACGAAACTGCTGGATATGCAACTCACTGATATGCTGCATAAGACACCATCCATTTCTCTCCGTTGCTCCCTGTCCATCCAGGTTCTCCTGCTCATTATATCCTATCTGAGATCAAACATGGGCTCTTCGTGGTTCCTTCCTCCGCCCGGACCTTTGCGCCTTTGCGCCTTTGCGCGAGGCCCTTCCCCACTGCGTTTTTAACTATCTACCCATATTTGGTATAATGGAAAACAGAACAGCACAACCCAATCATCTATCAGGCGGGATACCCATGCGTCAAGATCCGTAGCAAGCCTTACACGCGAACTCTTTGCGCGGACCTTTGCGGTTTCTCCCATTGTTCAAACGAACCTGGTGTGATGAAACTCTGCAACGATAGCCCGGATACCCATTGAAGGAGCATCCCAATGTCCAATGATCAACAAGTCATCGAAGCACTACAAACAGAGAATCAACAATTGCGCGAACAACTCGACGCGCTACGGCAGCAAGGCAAAGATTGGCAGGCGCAGAACCCGGAAGAACAGCTTTTGCTGGCTGAATTTAGCCTCAATCATGCGACCGATGGGGTTCACTGGATCAACGCACAAGGCCGGCAGATATATGTAAACGATGCCCTGTGTCGAAACCTGGGCTACACGCGGGCAGAAATGCTCAACCTGACCGTCTCGGATATTGATCCCAACTTTCCGCCGCAAGCCTTTCGCGGCGCGTGGGAAATGATCAAACAGCAAGGACCCCAGGTCATCGAGTCATCGCTGCGCCGCAAAGATGGCAGCATTATGACCACCGAAGTGCATGCCAGTTATCTGGAGTACAACGGGCAGGAATATATCTGCTCCTTCATCCGCGATATTACCAGGCGCAAGCAGCAAGAGGAAGCATTGCAGCGGAGCCAGGATCTGCTGGATAACGTGGTGAACAGTGTGCCCTCTGTCGTCTATGTGAAAGATACGGAGGGGTGTTATCTGCTGGTGAATGAGCAGTATTTGCGCCTGTTTCATCTGACCGAAGAGCAGATTATCGGCAAGACCGATTATGATGTCTTTCCGCCAGAGGTGGCGGCCACGTTGCAGGCGAATGATTGGGCGATTGTGACCGCCGGCAGGTCCATCAATAGTGAGGAACTGGTGCCGCACGATGATGGGCTGCATACGTATATGTCCGTCAAGTTTCCGCTGTTTGATTCTGAGGGGCAGGTTTATGCGACTGGCGGTATTTCGACAGATATTTCCGAGCACAAGCAGGCGGAGCAAGCGTTGCATGAGCAGCAAGAGAAGTATCGCAGTCTGGTTGAGACGATTGAGGATTGGATCTGGGAAGTGGATGCAGAAGGGGTATATACCTATAGCAGTCCGGGTGTGAGCAAGGTACTGGGGTATGCGCCGTCGGAGGTCATGGGCAAGACGCTGTTTAATTTTATGTCTTCACATGAGGGGGAACGGATAGGTGAAGTATTTGCAGAGTTGACCGCGCAGCATTTGCCAGTGCGCCGGTTTGAAAATCGGTTGCTGCATAAGGATGGGCACGAGGTTATTGTAGAGACGAGCGGTGAGCCGTTTTTTGCGGCGGATGGCACCTTGCGCGGGTATCGGGGGATTGACCACAACGTGACCGAGCAGCGGCGTCTGCAGGAGGAGCAGGGCAGGCTGCAAGAGCAAATTATTGCCGCGCAGCAGACATCGTTGCTGGAGCTTTCCACACCGTTGCTGCCGCTAGATGAGGATATGCTGGCGATGCCGCTGGTGGGCACGTTGGATAGCAAACGGGCGCAGCATGTGATGGAGACGCTGCTGGAAGGGATTGCCATGCATCAGGCCGAGGCAGTTATCCTCGATATTACCGGTGTCAAGATGGTAGATACCCAGGTAGCCCAGGCGATTCTGCAGACGGCCCAGGCGGTGCGCTTGCTCGGAGCGCAGATTATCCTGACGGGCATTCAGCCGCAGATAGCGCAGACACTCGTTCATCTGGGCGCAGATATGAGCGGCATCGTCACGTGCAGCACCCTGCAGCGCGGCATCCTGTATGCGCTAGATATGCAGGGCAAACTGAATAGCAAGAATGATACCGCATAACCACACACGTAGCCGAACGCCCGGACCATCCATAACCGTCAGGCAACAGGCAGGGAAACAGCCAACTCCTGCCCGTCCTTTTGCGTCTTTGCGCCTTTGCGCGAGGCTCTGCCCGGCTGTCCGGAGACATTCTCCATTCTGCTGCTACCACCGCACCTCCGCCCCCGCTTCCTCGCGCACCCTGGACAGCACCCGCTGCGCAAACCGCTTCACCACCACCTGCGGCACATTGCCCTCCAGCCGATACAACACCAGCTCAACCCCGCTTCGCTCGCTCGCCCCCAGCAACTCATCCAGCGTCTCCAGACTGTGCGTGGTCGCAAACAGTTGCACATTATACTGATCGCACGCCTGCAACAGCCAGCCGAACGTCTGCTCCAGCGAGCGCGTATGCAGGGCCGTCTCCAGCGCATCAATCAGCAACACCCCATCCTTGCAGAGCAGCAGCGTCATCGCCAGCAGCAACACCCGCTGCAACCCCTCGCCGAAGGTATAGAGCGGAGCCAGCCCCGCCGCGTGGTGGCGGACATAGAGCTGCGGCTGCCCCGCATCCTGCGCCCACACCTCCACCCCCTCGACCGCCGGGTCGAAAAGCTGCAACAGCGCAACCGCCAGCCCCAGCAACTCGCGCCGCGCCACCTCGGAGGTGCGTTGTTGCAGCAATTGCTCAAACCAATGCGTCTGCGCCCCCACCTGCCGCACCGCCAGCCGCGGGCACGCGCTCATCGTCCGCTGCACAAACCGCTCGCCCGTACACACCTGAAACGTCTCCGCAAACGACACCTCACGCGCATGCGCATTGAACGGAAAAAAATCATCCTGCTGCTGCGACGTCACCACTCGCGCCTGCACCTGCAGATCGGCCCCGCGCAGCACCATCATCAACCCATCCGCATCCGCCGCCGCATCCATATCTGCCGGCTCCGCCCGAAACTCGTGCAGACTGGCCGCCACCTGGCGCACCGCAAACGCCCCCTCGCCATCCAGCATAATCTTGCCCGCATACAGCCCATCCCCATTCTGGTGCGCACTCGCAGACGTACCAGGAGCAGATTGCGGAAACAGCCATTTCAACGCCTCCAGCAAGGGAACGTCCGCCCCATGCGTAGCGCGACCGCGTGCTGCGCGAAACCATGCCCACGGATCAAGTGGGCGACAAAACGTCGCCACTGCCTCCAGCACACTACTCTTGCCCGCATTATTCCCGCCCACCAGCAGATTAACCCTGCCCAGATCCTGCAACGACACCTCGCGCAACCCGCGAAACTGCTGCACATGCAACGCACTGATATGCTGCATAACACTCACCATCCCTTGCTCTATTGCTCGCTTCGTAAAAATATCTACTATGCATTATAATACCAAAGAGAAGGTGTTGCCTGAAAGGAGACGGGCGACCGCTGAACGCCGACGGGCGACCGCCGACCGGTGCGACGCAGCATCGCAATCTCTCTGCCCGAATCCTGGCGGTCCTGGCGTCCTGGCGGTTTCTCTAACTCTTTAAACGTATTTGGTAATACCTGCGGCAGGCGACCGGTGCTTGTTCATGGTCTGCGGTCCATCGTCTACGCTCCCCCTTTGCTCCCATGTTCGCCTGATTACTTTTTAAACGCAGAGGCGCAGAGACGCAGAGATACAGAGGAGCAAAGAGGAAAACAGCACAATCTATGTGCATCTCTGTGTGCATCTGTTTTCTCAACTATTCACCCGAACCTGGTATGAGCCGTTCCCACGCTGCACCTCTGCACCTCTGCACCTCTGCATCTCTGCATCTCTGCACCTCTGCATCTCTGCATCTTTGTATCTCTGCACCTCTGCGTTAAACCTGCCCGGCATTCGGCATTCGGCATTCGGCATTCGGCATTCGGCATTCGGCATTCGGCAT
>CAYFVX010000333.1:0-5506 GCA_964346425.1 uncultured Chloroflexaceae bacterium
ACATGCACGCAAGAGCGTGCCAACCCATTCTGGTGGGGTGTGTGGGTTTTTCGACCTCGTCGAAAAACCCACACACCCCACACCAAAGGGGAGCGTGCGGGAACCTGGTTCCCGCACCTACCCACTGGTGACACCCATTGAGGGCTGCACCCCTCTACAGGTTTCGCCTGTTTTGTGTGCTGCTTGCGCACAGCAACGAACGCATGCAGCCGCGAGCCACAGCTTTGGCGTGGGTTTTGTTGGTTTTTCGACGAAGTCGAAAAAACAATAAGCTTTACCAGAATGGGGAGCGTGCGGGAACCTGGTTCCCGCACCCACCTACGGGGGCCACCCATTGCGGGGAGGAAGTTCCTACCAGCCTTGCGGAAAGCAAGGCGTATTTGAAAGATGTTGGGGTTGCAAGGGACACGATTCGCTTGCAACCCCGGTGGTATATTTCTTGCAACGGTAGCAGTAACAGCAAAAACGAAAGGGTATGGCAGAATAGTTTCCGAAACGGCGGGTATCGCTTGCAAAGCAAGGGGATGGGGGACCAAAGTTTCCCTGAGAAACCCTGGTGTTGCGGTGTTTTTGCGGCTTTGCCGCAAAAACACCGCAACACCAGAACTCCTTCCGCGTGAGCGGAAAAACATCTGTCACACCCAAAACGAAAACGAAAACGAAACCATGAAGAGGAGTGATAGACTATGACGGAACACCTGAACCGAGTTGCAACAAATATTTCAGATGAAGAAAAAAAAGAGCAAGAATTGCGTGAAGGTGAGACAGATAATCCGATAGAGGCTTCCGATGAGGGCAAGACGTATGTTCCGCCGGTCGATCCACCGGTGGTACCTGAAACTCCGCAGGATGCTGAAGTTGCCAGCGGCTTTGCTCCCTCTGCTTTTGCGGAGCCATATGACAGCAATCATAGTCTTTCTACGCTGCCAGATGAGGCAACGATGCATGCACGTATACGTGAGGCGTTGCGTGCCGATGCCCGCACGAATCCCTATGCTGACCAGATAGCCATACAATCACAGGGCGGTATCGTCCAGCTTGGTGGTGTGGTCGAAGATATGCAAGATAGCGATAGCTTGCTGGAAGTTGCCATGCGGGTTGAGGGAGTCCATGAGGTTATAGATAAGGTGACGGTTCGAACACTGGCATAAGATGTTCTTTTGCCCGGTGGGGCAATGTTGCCCCACTGATACGTGTGCCATACTTTCCAGAAGGAGGATACTGTGAGCAATGCAGACCCGCTGACAAATTGGCTGTATCTCTATGATATGATGCTGGTGGAAGCCGAGAAAACCGGTTCGCCAGATATGAGCTATGACCGGCATATCCAGACCAAAACGCACGAAGGGTTGGAATACCTGGCGAAGAGGCTGGACGAAGCCGGCAAGAAAAAGCCAAAATATTCCAATGTCCCTTTGACGCACAAACGGGGAACACTGAATGTGCTGGCAGAAGCAGATATTGACAAGGCAGAGCAACTCTACCGGCAGGTGCTTGAACGCAACGGGCCGGGCCATGTGTATGTACAAGAGGCGTTGCTGCATATGCTTGCCCAGACTGCCAGTACCGCGACGATTCCTTTCTGGATTGATATGGTGTATGCGAAGGGCATTCCGCCGTATACGTTTGCCAGCCAGCGGCGCACGCTGGCTCTGGCAGCCCTGGCGTTTATCGCTATTTATAATAACGATGAGAAGGCACGAGAAACATTGTTACAGATAAGTAGGGAAGCCCCCGCGGAGGTACGCGGACATGCGATACACTATCTTGCTCGTTCCTATCTGGAAGCAGAAGAATCCTTTGCCCCCCACGTGATAGCCCATTTCAAGGAGGTTGCGGTGCAGGATAAGGCATTCCTATCGCGCTTGAATGCGCGGGTGGGCTTGCTGGATGCGGAGGAAGAGGTGCCGATGGACCTGCCGGGCGGGGTGTTTGAGTTTACCGTTTCTTTTGCCGATGACAAAGAGAAGGAAATGTACCGCACGGTGGCCCTCCGTTCTGAACAGACGCTCTATGATCTCCATCTTGGCATCCAGCGTGCGCTTGATTGGGGAGCGGACCATTTGTACTCGTTCTTTATGAATGGCGAGTTGTGGGATGCACGCTATGAATTTGGTTCGACCGAGCACGATGATGTGATGCATTACGATGACCAGGGCGTGATTGGTCAACTGGGATTTGTGCCCTATTGCAAGTTCCTGTACTTCTTCGATTATGGTGACAATCATATGTTCGATGTACAGGTGACAGGGCAGCACGCCGCGGCTGATGCAAGCAAGGAGTATCCCTGTGTGGTGGATAGCCAGGGAGATGCGCCGGTGCAGTATCCCGTACCCATCGAGGAAGTGTAGGCTCAACAGGTTTCACCTGTTTTGTGTGCTGCTTGCGCACGGCAAAGAACGCACGCAACCGCGTGCCAAAGTTTTGCAGTGGGGTGTACTGGTTTTTCGCCTTCATCGAAAAACCAGTACACCCCACCAGAATGAGGAGTGTGAGGGAACCTGGTTCCCTCATACTCCCACAGGTGACACCCATTGGGGGCTGCGCCCCAGTGGGAAATATGCGTGAGCTTCATGCGCATGGGTTTGGCGGTGCCAAACCCCATGCGCATGAAGTTTAGCGGTCTACCGCTTTGCAAAACGGGGGGGGGCAGTCTCACATGTGGAGACTTTTTCGAGGAAAAGAACCCCGTTGGGAATCGTAGCCGCGGTTTTTAACCGCGGAATCTGCCCCCATGTGCCGTTTCTTCCGCGTCTGCAAGCCACACTCCTTGTCGGCGAGGAACATCACATGAATCGTGGCGACAGCGGCTAGAAGCCGCTGCTACGGTATCCCGCGACCGCTTTGCAAAGCGGTTTCTAAAAAAGTCTCCACATGTGAGGGGGGGCAGGGTTGGTGGGAGTGGGGTTGTGGTTTCACCCACCGGTCTGCGTAACTGTTGCCTCGGTCGCTGCTCGCTCATCTACCGTTTGGCCGTTGTTCGTCTGGTGGTTATTGCTCCTGCGGTGGTTGCTCGGTCGCTGGTGGTATGGTGGTTGCAGGAGGTTCCTGCGTGGTAGGGGTTGCTGGCGTAGTTGCTGCTGGTGGTGCAGGAGTTGCGGAGGTTGCCTGCGCGGTGGGGGTTGCTGCTGTTACGGTGGTGTATTCCTGGGCTTCTGTTGGTTGCTGCTCGACACTCGTCGCGGCGATGGTGGTGGTGGTAGTATCGTCGGGCTGAAGCGTGGCGGTCAACGCTTCAGCCGACGAATTTGCGGATTGGGAACTGTCTATCGGGTACCCCGAAGAGCCATCGCCTGGCCCCGGATAGGGATTGGTTGGCGTCGGAGGCACGGGCGTTGGCGTTGCGGTCGCTGGTATGGGCGTTGGCGTGGCAGTCGCTGGTGATGGTGGCGTTGGCGTTGCGGTCGCTGGTATGGGCGTTGGCGTTGCGGTCGCTGGTAGCGGCGTTGATGTTGCGGTTGGCGGTGCAGGTGTTGGCGTTGCGGTCGCTGGTGGTATGGGCGTTGGTGTTGCAGTCGCTGGTAGCGGCGTTGGTGTTGCAGTCGCTGGTAGCGGCGTTGGCGTTGCGGTTGGCTCAACGGGAGGGGCAGTTGGTGGAACTGGTGCCGCAGTCGTCGGTATGGTTGTTGGGGGGACCGCAGTCGCTGTGGGCAACGGGGTTGGGGTATCCTGTGCCGATTGTCCGCCAAAAACCAGCAGCGAAAGCCCCAGACACGCTACCAGCACGACTGCCAGTACCCCTACCCAGAGCATAGTGCGACGATTGTCGCGGTCTGGGTCTGAGGCGGGAGGAGCTCCATGCTCATCATCCGTTGTGTCTGGTGGAACCTGGGCAGGAGGTGGTGGGACGCCTGGTTCTCCTGCTGCAACGGCCGGTGGTGTTTGTCGGGTTGTTTGCCCTGCTCCCATGGCCGGCGGTGGCCCTTTCTGGGTCTCATCCTGTGTCACCTGAATAGTAGGCCGTCCGGCGGATGAGTCGGGTTCGGTCAATTGCGCCAGCAGTTGCGTCTCTGTCGTGGGTTCCAGGTTCAAGTTGTAGCGCACCGCCACCTTGCGCAACTCATCCACAAAAGCGGCTCCATTCGCGAAGCGTGCCTGTGGCTCTTTTGCCAGAATACGGGCAAACAGGACATCCAGTTCTTTCGGGATGTCAGGGACTATTGTGCTCAGGCGAGGTGGCGTCTCCTGCGTGTGGGCAACCAGCAGTTGCGGTGTATTGCCGGTAAATGGGACGTTCCCCGTGATAATCTCATACGCCACGATTCCCAGCGAGTAGAGGTCGCTCCTGCCGTCTACACGGCGGTTCTGCGTCTGCTCGGGGGAAATATATTCCGGCGTACCCATAAATGTCCCTGTGCGCGTCAATGATTCGCGCTCGGCTTCGGCAGGCTGGGCAATACCAAAGTCTGCCAGTAATACCCGCCCGGTCTTGTCTATCATGACGTTGTGCGGCTTGATGTCGCGATGGACTGCCCCCTGGCTATGCGCAAAGTCCAGTGCTTTGCAGAGGGGGTCGAGAATACTGACGGCATACCCCAGCCCAAGTGCCCCCTGGTTTTTCAAGATCGTGTGCAGGGTGCGCCCTTCAATATATTCCATTGAGATATAGAGCAAACCATCGTACTCGCCACGGTCATAGACAGTCACGATGTTGGGGTGTCCAAGTCTGGCGGAGACGCTGGCTTCCCGCTCGAACCGTTTGACAAACTCGGTGTCCACACTCAGTTGCGGGGCCAGTACCTTCAGGGCTACCGTGCGCTGCAGCCGGATATCCTGCGCCCGGTAGACGCGTGCCATGCCACCTTTCCCAATTTCTTGCTGAACCTCGTAGCGGTCTGCAATGGTTTCACCGACAAGCTGTTTCAAAAAGCAACTCCTGTGTTCGTTACGTAAGTATTGCTAACCGATTGAACGGTGTCCTTGCGGAAATTATACCATGCCGGTCATGGTTGTTCTGGAGTCAAGTGTTGGGAGGTGGGGTTCGCTCACATGGGGAGAGATTTTTCAATGGCAAAAACCCTGTTGGGAATCGTAGCAGCGGTTTGGAACCGCGGGAACTGCCCCCAGGTGGCGTTTCTTCCGCGTCTGCAAGCCCACCATCCTTGTCGGAGCGGGACATCGCATAAATCGTGGCGACCGCGGCTACAAGCCGCTGCGACGGTATCCCTAAACCGCTTTGCAAAGCGGTCTACAAAAAATCCACACATGTGAGGTTCGAGGGGCGGGAACCTCAATGGGTGACACCCATTGGGAGCGCGAGGGAATTCCGCTCCCTCGCAACCCTATTCTGGTGGGGTGTGTTGGTTTTTGCGGCGAAGCCGCTTCCAGCGTGGTTTTTTCTGCAAAAAATCTCTCCCCATGTGAGCTTGGATTTATGGGGCTATGGTTCACAGAGGGAGAAGGGTGTTTCTGTGCCGCATTACCCTTTGCAGAGGGATTAATGACTCCGTCATACCAGGTTCGGATGGATAGTTTCTTTTCACCACGGAGACACGGAGGCACAGAG
>CAYFVX010000334.1:0-5492 GCA_964346425.1 uncultured Chloroflexaceae bacterium
GGGGGTATATCCTTGCCAAAGCGGTGGGGTTGTTGCTGACAGGGGGGGGCATATGGCTGCTGGCAAGCTGGCAGGTGCTCCGTTTTAGCCAGGCATCCATTGTGCTGGTGCTTATGCTGGTTGCGCTCCTCTCGGCTCTGGTGCTGGGGACGCACTATCACTATCGGGAACTGGTACTGTTTATCAAACATCGCTGGCGGTTTTTGCTGCTGGAAGAGGGGCTTTTCTGGCTCATGTTTGGCATTGCGCTCTTCATCCGCTGGCAAAATCCCGATCTGTGGACACCTTTCCAGGAAAGTGAGAAAATGATGGACTTTGCCTACCTGAATGCGGTAGTCAAAACACCCTTTTTCCCGCCCTATGATCCCTGGTTTGCTGGTGGCTATTTGAATTATCCCTACTTTGGGCTGCTTTTGATTGCGTTGCTTGTCAAACTGACGGGTATTGTGCCAGCTATCGCCTACAATCTGGCTCTCCCGACATTTTTTGCTCTGACGGCTACGGTTGCATGGAGCGTTGGCTTCAATCTCGCCCATGGCTGGCGCGAACGACTGCATCCCGCGGCAAGCAAAACGAGCACGCTAACGACCGGTGGTGCCATGCTCGGTGGGGGACTGGCGTTGCTGTTTATCACCATTCTTGGCAATCTCAACATGCTGCAGTTTATCTTCGAGCGGGAGGAGGGGATAGATCTCAACAGCTATCTCGATGTTTCGCATAGTATCCCGCAGGAGGAGGGTGGCCTGCGACTGGTGACCGAGTTTCCCTTCTTTAGTTTCTTGCAGGCCGAGCTCCACCCTCATCTGCTGGCATTGCCCTATGGGTTGCTTGTGCTTGCCCTGGCGGTCAATCTGCTGCGTAGGGGCAGACAGGAACAAGAGCCAGTATGGTCGCTCGCTGGTGAAGCGGAAGAAGAGCGTATGTCTCTCCGGACACGTTTGCGCTCTATTGGTCGCTTCATTGGCAAGGAGAGCCTGTTGTTGCTGCCCTTTGCCGTTGTGCTAGGATCCCTCGCGCCGTTGAATCCGTGGTACACAATGCCCTTTACGCTCCTGGTCGCGGCAGCTTTTCTGTTTCATAGCTCCTGTCAGCATGCGCAGTCAAGGGAAAAACGGTTGCAGCAGAGACAGGAGCATGCGGAAATTCGGCAAAACGAGCCACGCAGGTTCTGGGAACCAACCTTCTTTGTCCACTGGAAACCACGTGAAAAAGCCACAATTGCTGCACCTCCTGTACAGAATACGCTTTCCAGGGAACCGACACCGGGCATTATCTCTATTGTGTGGGGGGTGCTCTGGCGTCTGGCGGTTGTTGTGCTGCTGGGTAAACTCTTGTTTTTGCCGTTCCATTCGACTTTTGCCAGCGATTATGATGGGTTCGGGTTCTGGAAAGAGTCGCGTATTCCCTTGAAAGCATTTCTGATGATTCAGGGCTTTTTTGTGTTTGTTATCGTCTCCTATCTTGTGGTGGAACTACGAACACGGGTGGGGCAGAATAGTATTGTGCGGATGATACGTAGTATCATCCGGCAGCGGGGGCAACTTGCTCGCCTCAATACGTTGTATCATCGCTTCGTGCAGCCATCCATATGGCATGAGCTGGGGCTGTATGGCGTGCTGTTTGGAATCGTGCTGGTGTTGCTGCTGGCTGCTTTCGGCCAGTGGTTGCTGGCTCTGCTGCTGCTGCTCTTGCTACCGACGTTGCTGCTGATCTTTCGGCCCCACGCTGACCCGCGCCAGTCCTGGACATTGGCACTGATTGGGTTGGGGGCAGCCATGATGGTCTTTGCGCAACTCTTTACGTTTGAGACGCTTGAGGGAGCGATGGAAGATTTCTTGCGCATCCAGACGGTGTTCACCGTGTACTTTCAAGTATGGATTATCTGGGGTATTGCAGCGGCATTCGCCACGACGCTGCTGCTCAATCGTTTGCCGGGGTTGGTTGGAGCCAAATCATCCGCTGAAAGTGAACAGACTGATGAGGATGCCAGCGATGATCTGTTTCCGACGTTTTCCTGGGTGGTGAGTCGTTCCTGGCTGCTGTTGTTTATCGTGCTGCTGGTTGCGTCGTTGAACTATCCTATTTTTGGCACGCTGGCCCACATAGCGCAATTGTTTGCGGAAAAGGTTGAGCCAACACTGGATGGTGCTGCGTATATGACGAAGGTTAAACATTCGCAGGCAGGCCGCGAGTTCTCTTTGCAATGGGATGCGCAGGCTATCGAATGGTTGCAGGAGTTTGTACCAGGGTCGCCGGTTATTGTGGAAGCTACCAATCCACGCTATAGCTGGGCCGGGCGTGTTTCGGCGCATACGGGGCTACCGGTTCTTGTTGGCTGGCTGGAGTTCAAGAAGCAGGAACGGGCGGTGCTCCCGCTGCATCTGGTGGATGAACGCTGGCGTGATCTGGAGGCTATCTACACGAATGCGCAGGCCAATGCTGCCTATGACTTACTGCAAAAGCATGAAGTGCAGTATGTGTATGTGGGGCCGCTAGAACGGGGGCTGTATGGTGGCGGCGTGGAGAAGTTTGCGCAGTTTGCCGGCGTCTATTGGGAGCGGGTGTATGAGAACCCGGAGGTGCAGATTTATCGGGTGCGCGATAGTGCGGAGGTTGGAGTGCGGTAGCTGATACTAGCCAGATTTGGATGTATAATTATAGTGTGAGATTGACACACAAAATCTGGCATCAGGAGGCTATTACCCAGGTGCGGCTGGGTGACCAGATCCAGCAGGAAATGACGATTATGTTTACCGATATTCGGTCGTTTACCTCACTCTCCGAAACCATGTCACCGCAGGAGAATTTTCATTTTCTCAATAGCTACCTTCATCGGGTCAGCCCGATTATTCGGCGGTATGAAGGGTTTATTGATAATTATATGGGCGATGCAATTATGGCCCTCTTCCAGGGATATCCTGAAGATGGATTGCAGGCAGCCATTGAGATACAGCAGGAGGTAGCGCGTTATAATGCGCTACGGGTGCAGGAAGGTTTGCCGCCTATTCATGTGGGCGCGGGCTTGCATACCGGCAGTGTGATGGTTGGCATTATTGGTGAGGAGCAGCGTAAACAGGGGACAGTTATTTCGGATGCGGTGAACACAACCGCCCGCCTGGAAGGGTTGACGAAGATGTATGGAGCGTCCATTGTCGTCAGTGACCGTATCCTGTTTACGCTCGATCCGCTGAAGTACTCGTTTCGGTTTCTGGGGAAAGTCGTTGTCAAAGGCAAAAAAAACCGTGTTTCGGTTTTTGAAATCCTGGATGGGTGTACTCAGGAAGAAAAAGAGGCCAAATTACAAACGCAAGATTATTTTGAAAAGGGCTTGTTGCATTATAACAGCGGTGGGTTTGCGCAGGCAGAAGAGTGTTTCCTTCAGGTGCTGAGTATTAATCCGCAGGATGAGGCCGCCCGCCTGTACTGCGAGCGGGCAATCATTGCCAGAACAGCCAGCCCGTTTGCCCTCGAAGACGCTGAGCATAGGGGGATCAAAGAGGAACCGTAGACGATAGCCTACCGTTTCCCATCGCCGGTCTCCCCATCGTCTACGGTCCTCACATGTGTAGACTTTTTTGGCTGGAGGCACGCTGTAGGGGTTTGCCGGCGGCAAACCCCTACGGGCGATTTGTCCCATTGGTATCAGGTTTTGCGAAAATCTCTACCCATGTGAGCGTCTACGGTCCCCCTTTCAGCCGTCTCTGGCGGCCAGAACGTCTTCTGCTGTGAGCCAGCCACTGCTGGGAAATAGTCGGGCTATTTGCGGGGCAAAGAGGGGAGAAGCGGCCATGATTTCGTGCGGGGAACCACTGGCAAGAATGCTTCCCTGGCTCATCAGAATGACGCGGTCTGCCAGGGCTGCCAGTTCGACATCGTGCGTGACCAGGAGGATTGCCATGCCTGCATCCCGCCAGCCGCGCAGCAGGGCAATGAGTTGCTGGCGGGCCAGTCCGTCCAGGCCACGGGTTGGTTCGTCGAGCAGCAGCACGCGGGGACGGGTGATGGCGATGGCGGCAAGGGCAACGCGTTGTCGTTCGCCCGTGCTCAGGTCTCGGGGGTAGCGTTGGGCTTTGTCGGCCAGGCCCAGTTCTGCGAGCAGGGTCTGGATGACGTCCACATTTGCCGGCTCGCCATGATTGCGCAGGGTAATTGCCAACTCTTCCTGCACGGTTTCGGCAAAGAGCAGGGCGTTCGGGTTCTGCGGTAAATAGCCCACCTGCCGACATATCTCCGCAGTATCACGTCCCTGTATGGTTTCCCCATCAAGCAGAAGAGTTCCGCGTTGCAACCTGACCAGGCCGACGATGCTTTTGAGCAGCGTGGTTTTGCCGGAGCCGTTTCGCCCCATCAGAGCGGTTATTGCACCATCCGCTGCGTCGAGGGTGATGTCTTGCAGTACCGGGCGGTTGTCATAGGCGACGCTTATTCCACGCACCTCTAGCAAATGGGCTGGAATGGAAGTCCGTGAACCACTCCTACTGGTTGCCGGTCGCCGGTCGCCAGTCGCCGGTCCGCATATCGTGTCTGAGCATTCTGCATTCTGCATTCTGCATTCTCCACTCTGCATTTCTGCCTGGGCAAACCGTCTACCTTCCTTGATAGTCAACGGCAACGGTTCCCAGCCCAACGCCTTCCCAAGCGTTAGAAGGGGCGGAGTCAGCGCAACATCGTGCAGCACCTCACGGGGTGGCCCCACCAGCACCCCATCCTCATCTTCAGCAAGAGCCACCACACTGTCAACAAAGGGCAACACCCGTTCCATGCGATGTTCTGCTATCACGACGGTGAGACCGAGGTCGCTGTTCAATCGCTGCAATGTCGTGAGCACATCCTCGGCGGATTTGGGATCAAGCTGCGACGTTGGCTCATCCAGCACCAGCACCCTGGGGCGCAAAGCGAGAGCGGACGCAATCGCTACCCGTTGCTGCTCTCCGCCGGAAAGCGTATCCAGCCGTCGGTTGCGCAGCGGAGCAAGGTCGAGCAAGTCCAACACTTCTTCAACGCGGATGCGCATTTCTTGATGGGGGAGGGCATTGTTTTCGAGCGCAAAGGCGATTTCGTCTTCAACTTGATCTACCACAAATTGGGTTTCCGGGTCTTGAAAGACAAACCCGACGTGGCGGCTCATCACCTGCGGTGATGCATGCACCGGTTGCAGTCCATCTACCAGCAGCGTGCCAGCGAGGGTACCGCCGCTGAAGTGGGGGACGAGGCCGTTGATGCAGCGGAGGAGCGTGGATTTGCCGGAGCCAGAGACGCCGATGACGAGAACAAAATCGCCCTCTGGTATATGCAGGGTGACTGAGCGCAGAGCAGGGTGGGTTGCTTGCGGGTAGGTGTAGGTGATGTGGTCGAAATGTATCATCGGGTTGTTTTCCTTCTCCTGTTCATCATTATCATACCATAGAGGGGTGAACGGGTAAAAACGCAGAGATGCGGTAACTGTTCAGAAATGAGGCAAACAGACGAGCCGCGACCGTGAGGGAGCGGAC
>CAYFVX010000335.1:0-5477 GCA_964346425.1 uncultured Chloroflexaceae bacterium
CATTCCTATGCTGAATACAGAGCCTTGCATATTTGAGCCAAAGGCCAAAGTCTAGACAACTCACAGGAAATTAAGGAGGTTTTTGCTATGATTTTGCACTTCAAACAGCAGCGAATACACATCTTTCTCGTCGTTGCTGCCCTGATAGCTCTTGTTGTTTTGCTGACTGCTCAGGCTCCTCTGCCGCCGGGCAAGCGACCACCCGATGAGCAGCAAGAACAGATTCCCTATGCCACACTGGAGGGTTTTGCCAGATTGCCGGCAGATACGTTTGCCGCAGGGCCACCCTCTGGTTTTGCCATTGCTGGCACCTACTATGGGCGCACGCCGCCCTTTGGTAGCCAGCCGGTCCAGGGGGTGAGTGCCATATTGCCCAAATGGAACGGCAACTATCTGGCCCTGCTGGATAATGGCTATGGCACGAAGGCCAACAGCGGTGATTTTATCCTGCGCTGGTATGAGATTGCGCTCAATTTTCCGCTGAAGGAAGCAACAGTCGTGGGATTCACAGAGCTGCGCGACCCAGACCACCATATTCCCTGGCCGATTATGCAACCCGAGCACCGTGTTCTGACCGGTGCGGATTTCGACCCGGAGTCGTTCCAGCAGGCACCAGATGGTACGTTCTGGATAGGCGACGAATTTGGTCCCTATCTGCTGCACTTCGACGGGACAGGGAAATTGCTCGAACCGCCGATAGCGGTGCCTTATCCGCAATCACTGACTGTGCTTGCCAGAGGCCGCCCTTTCATTCAAGCACCGGAAAATGCGGACTTCTTCAACCTGCCAACCGCTGAAGCTCGCGATAATGCGGCGAATCTGGGCAGTAGCCGCGGGTTAGAGGGATTGGCAATCAGTCTCCATGGTGATAAACTCTACACACTCTTTGAAGGCGCGATGGCAGACGATCCCATCCAGACACGATTACTCTTGCAGGAATTTAGCCTGGAGACAAAAACGTTCACCAGCAACTACTGGTTCTACCAGCTCAGTCATCCTGAGCATGCGATTGGGTCACTCACCGCGATTGATGAGCAGGAATTTCTGGTGATTGAGCGGGGCCGCGGACAGGGCGAAGAAGCAGCCTTCAAACGAGTGTATCATATCAACAAAGAGGGTGCGTTTCCGGGTGCAGGTCTTAGCAAAGATCTGGTGCTCGACCTGATGTCCATAGCAGATGTCAATGCCTATACATTGCCCTACGAGAATACGGTAGGCATGGGGCCAAAGTTTAGCTTCCCGTTTATCAGTGTGGAAGCAATGTATCCGCTGAATGATAGGACCTTGCTGATTGTCAACGATAACAATTATCCATTTGGTAGCGGACGGCGGCCCGGCACGCCGGATAATACGGAGTTTATCAAGGTCGGGTTGTCCAGGACACTTGGCTTGCGCCGGTAGCTTCAGAACCATGTTGAGAAAGTCTGAGCAGAAGCCCGCACGCAAAGGCGCAAAGACGCAAAGGGTCGAACAGGAAATCACATGGGTAGAGATTTTCTGATAGCACGAAACTAGATGGGAATCGTAGCCACGGTTTGGAGACTCTGTTGGTAAAGTCCATCCAAATTCCTGGGAGCGAAGGCGTCTCGCCTGCCCCAGGCAGGGGTTTGGCGGCGCAAACCCCTATCTTATCATCCAAACCACATGGACCAACAGAGTCTTGTAACCGCGGGATCTGCCCCCATGTCCGTCTCTTTCGCGATAAAACCTGTCTGTCTGCTGCGCGGTGGATGCTTCACTGGAGCGAGGATACGGCGGCTCCAAGCCGCTGCTCTACGGTATCACTTTACCTCCTTGCAAAGCGGTTTCCGGAAAGTCTATACATGGGAGGTGGGCCCGGAGATGGTATTACCAACAAAGTCCTTCAGGAGTGAGGTGTCATGACTATTACCCAGGCGATTGCCACACAGTTGCAACTGACGGAGCAGCAGGTTGCCCGCACGGTTGCCCTGTTTGATGATGGCAATACTTTGCCGTTTATCGCCCGCTATCGCAAGGAGCAGACTGGCGGGCTGGATGAGGAAACCCTGCGCAAACTGCAGACCATGCTGGAACGGTTGCGCACGCTGGAGGCCCGACGGGAGCAAATCCTGGCCTCGATAGCAGAGCAGGGTAAACTTACGCCCGAATTGCAGCAACAGATCGAGGCAGCCCAGACACTTGTGGAGTTGGAAGATCTCTACCAACCCTATAAACCAAAGCGGCGCACGCGTGCCAGCATTGCACGTGAACGTGGTTTGCAGCCACTGGCAGATATGATTATCCAGCAGGTGCAGTCTGCGCAGAGCCAGGAACAAATCGCCGCTCCCTTCGTGAGCGAAGATGTCCCCATGGTGGCGGATGCGCTGGCCGGGGCGCGGGATATTGTCGCTGAAACTATCAGCGACCATCCGGCAGTACGCGGCCTCACGCGTGATAAGGCATTGCGCTGGGGGACGTTACGCAGCGAGAAGAGTGACAAAGCGCAGGATGAGCGCGGCGTGTATGAAACATACTATGCGTTTGCGCTACAGGTCAGCCGTCTGCGTCCCCATCAGGTGCTGGCTATCAACCGTGGCGAAGAGGAGCAGGTATTGCGGGTGCATGTGGATATTGAACCACGTGATTGGCAACAGGCAGTGGCAACAGCTTTTCGGCCTGACCCACGCTCACCACTGGCGCAGCAGATGGAGCTGGCGATTGCAGATGCAGCCGACCGGTTACTGCTCCCAGCGATTGAGCGCGATGTCCGCCGCACGCTCAGCGCGGAGGCCCAGGAACACGCCACGCAAGTCTTTGCGGCCAATTTGCGCAGCCTGTTGAGCCAGCCGCCGATAGCCGAGCGCGTGGTGCTGGGCATAGATCCGGGTTTCCGGACCGGCTGCAAGGTAGCCGTCGTTGATACGACCGGGAAAGTTGTGCAGACCGCGACGGTCTATCCACACCAGCCGCAGCAACAATGGGATGCTGCCCTGGAAACGCTCAATACCTTGATCAAACAACACCGCGTCACGCTGGTTGCCATTGGCAATGGCACCGCCTCGCGCGAGACGGAACAACTGGTCGCACAACTGACACGCACATCGAAAAAGGTGCGCTATCTGCTGGTCAACGAGGCAGGTGCGAGTGTTTACAGTGCCAGTGAACTGGCCCGTAATGAACTGCCCGACCTGGATGTCAGCATGCGTGGTGCGGTTTCCATCGCACGGCGCGTGCTCGACCCTCTGGCCGAACTGGTCAAGATCGATCCGCAGTCTATCGGGGTCGGTTTATATCAGCACGATATAGACCAGCCGCAACTATCGGCTGCGCTCAAGGGAGTTGTGGAAAGTGTTGTCAATCAGGTGGGTGTAGATGTGAATGTCGCTTCGCCCATGCTGTTGACCCATGTGGCTGGCATCGGGCCAAAGCTGGCGGAGCGAATTGTTGCCCACCGTGACAGCAATGGCCCCTTCCGCAACCGCAAAGCCATCAAAAAAGTGACGGGGCTGGGACCAAAAACGTTTGAGCAGGCGGCGGGCTTTTTGCGTGTGCGTGGTGGTGATAATGCGTTTGATGCCAGCGCGATCCATCCTGAAAGCTACACAGTAGCAGCGGACGTTTTGCAATGGGCAACAATCAGTTTGCAGGCACCTCCTGAGCAACGGCAGGCAGCCCTGCAAAAACTCGTCCATGAACAACCGCTGGACGAACTGGCGGTAGCACTGAATACGGGTGTGCCGACGCTGCAAGATATTATTGAGCAACTTATCCGGCCGGGCCGTGACCCGCGCGAAGACATTCCTGCACCCCTGTTGCGCAGCGATGTGCTTTCAATGGAAGACCTGCACCCTGGCTTGCAATTGAAAGGTACCGTGCGCAATGTGGTAGACTTCGGCGCGTTTGTGGATATTGGCGTTAAACAGGATGGATTGCTGCACCGTAGCCAGATACCGCGTGGTCGGCATTTGCAGGTAGGGGATATAATCGAGGTGGAGATTGAGCATGTGCAACCGGAACGTGGGCGCATTGGCCTACTCTGGAAAGGATAACAACGAATGAACTCCCGGTATCTTGCCTTCATCGGCATGCTCCTGAGTAGCCTTTTCATACTCAGCATGGCAGCCTGTGGGTTGCTCTCACAGGCAGAAGCAGAGCCGACGGCAACCGCAGGACCAGCCGCCGCAAACACCACCACAACACAATCGGATGCAGCAGCAGCAAACGGTGATACCGCACAAAGCGAACAGGAGCCGGCAACGTCTGCGGCGATGACAACCACGCGCACCATTTCGCCCACAGCGACTGCGGTTCCTGATGACCCCGTGGCGGACTACACTATTATCAATGGCGGCAATTTGCGTTCCGAGCCTGACATTGTGGCGGAAACGGTTATCGGCCAGGTGTGTCCTGGCGATCAGGTTGCCAGCCTGGAAACACAGGGCAATTGGCTCCGCGTGCGTCTCATCACCCCCGCAGTTGATTGCGTGACAGCGCGGGTTGATGCTGGCACCGAGGGCTGGGTAAGCAGCAGCCTGGCTACCCCACAACAACCATCGCAGCGAGATACCCTCCATATGCCGGCTGGCCTCACTGCGGGGATCGTCACCAATGTGGTGGATGGTGATACGCTCGATGTCGCAGTCGATGGAGTGGAACAGCGGGTGCGTTTGCTTGGGATTGATACACCTGAAACCAAACACCCGCAGAAACCCGTTGAATGCTTCGGGCGCGAGGCGGCGGCACAGGCGGCTGAATTGTTGCAGGGGCAGGTCGTATTGCTGGAAGATGACGAGAGCCAGGGCAATACCGACCAGTATGACCGTTTGCTGCGTTTTGTGTGGTTGCCCGATGGTCAGTTGGTGAATTATCTGCTGATTGCCGAAGGCTATGCGTTTGAATACACCTACGATCTCCCCTATGCCTACCAGCAGCAGTTTCGAGCAGCGCAGGAAACTGCCCGTGAGCAACAACGGGGGCTGTGGGCACCAGCTGCTTGCAATGGCGAGCGTAAGGCGGAAGCTCCCACTGCTACTGCAGTGCCGCCGACAGCAGTGCCACCGACAGCGGTACCCCCGGCCCCTGCGCCTACCGCCAGGCCCCGTGGCAACTGCGACCCGGCCTATCCGGATGTCTGCATACCGCCACCGCCGCCCGACCTGGACTGCGCAGATGTGGCTCCGCTGTGTCGCTTTCGCGTGTTGCCACCCGATCCGCACCAGTTTGACCTGGGCGATGGTGATGGCATTGGTTGTGAGCGGTGCCCATAAGGGGTACGATGTACGGATGGATACGCATGACGACATCTTTTGCGTATTTTGCTTGACCTTGCGGAAAACGCACAAGGCAAGCAAAGCCCTTATGAAAACATGGGGGCTTCTGGCAACTCCATTGTTGCCCAGCGATTGGATGAGTTTCCCTCACCTTGCCAGCTCAAAGGGGGATATGTTTGTACCACATTGTCCTGTACAGTGGTATCAACACCTGCGGTAGGCGTCCGATGCTTGTCCACGGTCTGC
>CAYFVX010000336.1:0-5473 GCA_964346425.1 uncultured Chloroflexaceae bacterium
TGGGGGGCCGTGAGGAAGATGCGTATTATGGCTATCTGAAGATGCAGAAGATTGCCAAAAAGGTGGTCAATTTTTTGCCTGGCAAGCGACTGGCAGATTTCCGCAACTGGACCAATGTGAATGCGTACTGGAATAATCGTAGTGTTGACAATATTGCCAATATGTTCAAGCTGATACTGCGTGAATATCTTGGCTATTCGAAGCTTGAGCTTGAACCTCCGGTTGAAATTCCAACGATGGGTTTTGCCCATCCGGATGCCCCACAATTTTTTTCCAAGCCGGTTGATTATGAGCGCTGGGAGCGTAGCCGCAAAGGTGCCAGAAAGCAAACGATTGGGACGGTGGCGGTTATTGTGTTCCGGGTTCATCTGCTCAGTGGTATGGAGTATCTGTATGATATTGTGCGTGCGCTGGAAGCAGGTGATTTGCGGGTGTTGCCTCTTTTTGTTATGGGCGTGGAAACCCATGTTGTTTTGCGCGAATGGCTCGACCGGATGGGGGTTGATGTTGTTATCAATACGATGGGGTTTCCGCTGGTCGGTGGGCCGGCCGGTTCGAGCAAGGCAGGGTTGACGGTTGATGTGGCGCGTGATTTGTTGAACAGGCTGGATGTTCCTTACATTGTTGCCCAACCTCTTTTTCTGCAGGATGTGGAAAACTGGCATACGCATGGCGTCAGTCCTATCCATAGCACTATTCTTTACAGTTTGCCAGAGATGGATGGCGCGGTCGCGCCGGTGGTGCTTGGCGGGATGCAGGGCGAGTCTATTGTTTCGCTTGCGGATCGGTTGAACCGCCTGACGGAGCTGGTGCGTGGGTTTGTGCATCTGCGTCGTAAGCCCGTTGCGGAAAAGAAGATTGCGATTGTTGTTTATAATTATCCCCCAGGTATGGGAAATACGGCAACGGCTGCGCTGCTCGATGTGCCGGCCAGTCTGGTGAAGTTGTTGCGGCGGTTGCAGGATGCAGGTTATCAGGTGGATAATTTCCCTGAAGACCCTGCAGTGCTGATCAAGTGTCTGGCTGGCAGTATTCAGCAAACTCCGCCTGCTGATTTTCCGCCCAATCATCCGCCTATTCCGCCGGCCGTTACGCTTTCGCGCGAGGACTATCATCGGTTGGTGTCTGCTGAAGAGCAGAACCGTATCAATGGTCGCTGGAATGCGTTTCCGGGGGATATTGCTCCTGCCGGTATCGATCAGGTGTTTCTGGGAGGTATGCAGCTTGGGCATGTGTATATTGGTGTACAACCACCTATTGCGATGCCTGGCGACCCGATGCGGCTCCTGTTTGACCATGAGAATACGCCGCACCACCAGTATATGCTTTTCTATCGCTGGCTGGTTGAGGATTTTGGAGCGGATGCGATTGTCCATATGGGGATGCATGGCACGGCTGAATGGATGCCTGGGTTGCAACTGGGGGTTACGGAAAAATGCTGGCCGGATAAATTGTTGGGCAAGGTGCCCAATTTCTATGTGTATCCTATCAATAACCCGGCTGAGGCGAATATTGCGAAGCGGCGTGGTTTCAGTACGATTATTAGCCATGCGATACCACCCTATGGACGTGCCGGTTTGTATAAAGAGCTGGTAGCTCTGAAAGAGTTGCTGGAGGAGTATCGCTCGACGTCACGGTCGCCAGAGGTTGAAGCTGGAATTCTGCAAAAAATCGAGTTGCTCAACCTGGAAGCAGACCTGGTGCGGCAGGCAGATGAGCCTTTTGAACAATTTGCTTCGCGTGTGTATGCGTATCTGCGGGAACTTGAGCAGCGTTTGATTGTCGATAGTTTGCATGTGCTCGGCAATGTGCCGCCTTCCGATCAGCAGTTGACGCTGTTGACCGAGGTTATGAAGGTTTCGCGAGATGGGATGCCTTCGCTGGCAGATATGGTGCTGGCTGCATTGCATGCATCTGAGCATGCGACGAATGGGCATTATTCGTATGAGGTGTTGCTGAAAGCGGCGCGGCATGGGGATGAGGAAGCTCTGTTGCTACGAGATAAGGTTGAAACGTTTTGTAGTTCGTTTGTGCAGCAGGCTGTGCTGGAAAATCAGCATCCCGTTTCAACCTGGCAAAAGCTTCTGGATGAATCGTGTCCCCAGGAGCAACAGGCTTCGCTACACACGCTTACGGAGCATGGGCGGACTATTCTGGCGGCACTCAGCCAGAATACGCAAGAGCTTGACTTTTTGATGAAGGGGTTGAGTGGGGGGTATATTCCAGCGGTGCCCGGTGGCGATCTTATTCGTGATGGGTTGACGGTTTTGCCAACTGGACGCAATATCCACTCGCTGGATCCTTTCCGTATTCCTTCGGATGCGGCGTTTGCTCGTGGTTCACGCATTGCGGAGGCTTTGCTGAGCAATCATATGGCTGAGCAAGAGGGGGTCTATCCTGAGACGATCGCGCAGGTACTCTGGGGACTTGATACTATCAAGACCAAGGGCGAGAATATCGGGACGGTGGTGTGGTTGATTGGCGCACAGCCGGTGAAAGATGGGCAGGGGAAGATTGGTCGGTATGAACTGGTGCCGCTTGCCGAGTTGGGGCGTCCACGTATTGATGTGTTGATGAATGCCAGCGGTATTTTCCGCGATAATTTTGGCGGAACGATGGATTTGCTCGACCGGCTGATACGTGAGGCGGCCGAGGCGGATGAGCCAGAAGCGCAGAATTTTGTACGGAAGCATGTGCAGGAGATGGTGCGGCAGGGAACATCTTTTGAGGCAGCAACGGCCCGTATTTTTACGCAGTCGTCAGGTTCTTATGGAACGGACGTAGATGAGGCGATTGAAGGGGGGGCCTGGGATGAGCGCAAGGATCTGGAAGATGTTTTTGTCCGCCGCAATTCTTATGCATATGGGGGGGCAAAAGCGGGTCAGGCGCATACGGATGTTTTGAAGTCCTTGCTGGGAACGGTTGGGCATGTTTCGCAGGAGATTGATAGTGTTGAGTATGGGCTGAGCGATATGCAGCATTACTATGGCTATAGTGGTGCGCTCAAGGCGGCTGCAGAAAGCCACAGTGGTCGCTCGGTCAAACTCAGTTATGTGGAAAGTTTTACCTCTGAGACAAAAATCCAGGACCTTGATCAGGTTCTGCGTATGGAGTATCGCACCAAGTTGCTCAATCCCAAGTGGTATGAGAGTATGCTGCGCCACGGGTATAATGGGGCTGCAGAGATTTCCAATCGGTTTACGTATATGCTTGGTTGGAGTGCAACGACGGGGGCGGTAGATAATTGGGTGTATGATGAGGTCGCGTCAACGTTTGTGCTGGATGAGGATATGCGCAAGCGATTAGAGTCGGCTAATCCGGAAGCGGTGCGCAATGCGGTCGGGCGTCTGTTGGAAGCCCATAGCCGCAGTTTCTGGCAGACGGATCAGGAAACGCTGGATCGTTTGCGTGAGCTGTATGCTGATCTGGAAGATCGCCTGGAGGGTGTGGTGTAGAAGCCGGTTGTATGATTGTTCAGGCGAATCTCGTATGTCTTCTCTGGAAGCACAGAATCATGAGCATGAGATAGCTATGCACCAGCAATCTGTTGATGAGCGAAGATCGCTGGTTATCACCACGCAGGTTGTTCTGGATGATGATGGGCAACCTCAGCTTGTGACGACCCGGTGTCATAGCGATTCAGCGCAGGCGGAATCTTCGCATATCCTTATCGCGCAGGTGGGCGCACAATCATCTACGCCTGCTGCTTTGATGTCTTCTTTGCCAAAAGAGACAGTCGGGGTTCTCGACGCCAGGTCCGTTGATACTGCTGAGGCTGCTGAACCGTCTCCCCTGCTTGATGCTGCTCCGACAACTGCGCCGACAGAAGAATCTGCGTTGAGGGATGCTGCTCCGTCGGGGGGTTCTTTCCAGGTTATTGAACATCACGATGGAAAACTGCCGGTGCATCCGGAGCAACGGCGTCCTGCTTCTATCCAACTTACGATACTTCCCCAGAAGTCTTTATCCCAACATGATAGGTTGTTTGATGCATCAGTTGACGGTGCCGCCAGCAGAGGGCCAGACTTGCAGCAAAGTGTGACGCGGTCCTCCTGGAAGACGTCTGCTTTTTCTACATCTGGCGATTCAGGGGGTGTTGCTTATCGGCAACATGACGAGCAAGGCCAACGCCATCTGCCGCAACAGGTTTCCTTTGCGACTTCACCCGGGCAGTTGTTGCTAGAAGCGCATAATCTCAGTTATTCTATTGGTGACAAGACGCTGGTTAATCAGGTGACGCTTTCGTTGCAGGCTGGTGAAATTCTGGCTATTGTGGGGCCTAATGGGGCGGGGAAAACCACGCTGTTGAAGTTGCTCTCAGGCGATTTGAAACCGAATACAGGCGATGTGTTGCTTGATGGTATGCCGCTTGAGCATATCGGGGCACGTGAGCAGGCAAAGAAACGTTCGGTTATGCGCCAGAATATTGTGATGTCTTTTCCCTTCTCCTCGCTGGAGGTTGTGTTGATGGGACGCCATCCGCATCTGGGGCCACGGGGGGAGACGGCGGAAGATATTGCGCTGGCCCGTGATTCGTTGGAGCGCACGGAGGCTTTGCTGTTTGAACAGCGCATTTTCACCACGCTCTCCGGTGGCGAACAGGCCCGTGTGACACTGGCCCGTGCGCTTGCGCAGACGACGCCGGTGATGTTGCTGGATGAGCCAACAGCCGCGCTTGATTTGCGCCATCAACATGGGACGTTGCGCCTGGCACGGGAGCATGCCCGGGCCGGTGGGGCTGTGCTTGCTATTTTGCACGATTTAAATCTGGCAGCGAGTTATGCAGACCGTATCGGGGTGATTAGCCAGGGAGAGCTTGTGGCACTGGGCACTCCGTGGGAGGTGTTGGAAGCGTCGCGCCTGGAAGAGGTATACCGTGTGCCGATAGTGATAGAAACACATCCCCTGCTTGCTGCACCTTTTGTGCTGGTTATGCCAGATGTTTGACAGAAGGGCTTGCGAGTGCTATGATCTCTTGCCTATATAGTGGTCATTTTTCTTTTCCTCATCCCGCAAAGCACGACAGATTAAGGAAAGAGTCAGGGGTTTTACAGGACAGTCAGTTTTGCCAGGTCTGCTGTCTCCAGAGGTGTCCAGTCTATGGGTCCCCTATGTGGTTACGCTCCATGCCTACTCCTTTGCTATAGAGCACGAATGGTGGTGTGTTCGTGTATTCCTCGTGTGTTGTCGTCAATTTGCCTGCAAAACAGCCATTCTCAGTACATTTTCCCCTGGTTTTCCCCATGTATCTCCTGGGACCATGAGAGACGCGTAGCCTGTTTACTCTTTTGTGTTTGCAGCATTTTGCAGGCTCTGAGTATATTCATGCTGCAAGCAAGGACCTATCCATATTTTTGAGCCAGAGAAATGTGCTTGTTCAAAACGCACAAAGGAAGAAAGGATGCAGGTATGACACGTACTGTTATGACACGTACAATTGTATTCCCATTAATTGTTCTGTTCATTGCACCCC
>CAYFVX010000337.1:0-5449 GCA_964346425.1 uncultured Chloroflexaceae bacterium
GCGGTCAAAAATATGCATATGACTCATATCAACCACGGCCTCAACAAGTTGACCCGTCTGAGCATCCGTGCGTGCATCGAACCGCGACACAAACTCTTTGCCTGCCTGTTCCAGATACACATACACCTCACTTCCCATGCGCTCGGTGACGCTTGCCTTTGCTTGCAGGCGAGCCTGCTCATTCACACCCGGCGGAACGAAATGTACATCATGAATATTCTCCGGGCGGATACCAAAAGTGACCATTTTCCCAATATACTTATCCAGATTGCCCGTTTTTTCCTGGGGAACTGGCAGGGTAAACATATCTGGCACATCAACTACCATCGAACCGTTGTGCCGGTCCAGCTTTGCATCAAAAAAATTCATAGCCGGACTACCGATGAAACCGGCGACGAATTTATTGGCAGGTTGGTCATAGAGCGTTTGCGGTGTGTCAATCTGCTGCAACAACCCGCCATACATGACTGCAATGCGTGTGCCCATCGTCATCGCCTCGGTCTGGTCATGGGTGACATAGATGAAGGTGGTTTTGAGCCGCTGATGGAGTTTACTGATTTCTGTACGGGTTTGGACCCGGAGTTTGGCATCCAGGTTTGAAAGAGGTTCATCCATCAGAAAGACCGCCGGGTCACGCACGATAGCCCGTCCAAGCGCAACACGCTGGCGTTGCCCGCCGGAGAGAGCTTTGGGCTTACGGTCGAGCAGGTGAGCAATATCGAGGATTTCGGCGGCTTCGTGGATACGACGACTGATTTCTTCGTCCACCCCTTTGTTTCTCCCAAAGAGGCCATTTTTAGCACGCAGGCGCAGCGAAAATGCCATATTGTCGTAGACGGTCATATGGGGATAGAGCGCATAGCTCTGAAAGACCATAGCAATATCGCGGTCACGGGGATGCAGGGTATTGACGACACGGTCACCGATATAAATATTGCCCTCGGTTATTTCTTCAAGACCAGCCAGGCAACGCAGGGCAGTGGATTTGCCGCAACCAGAGGGGCCAACCAACACGAGGAATTCCTGGTCCTTGACGAAGAAATCAAGATTTTCAAGAACTGTTACCTCTCCAAATCGTTTATATACGTGGTCAAAGTTTATGCTTGCCATGTTTCGTCACTCCATTGTGCTACAGGTTTTGCGTTCCAGAATTTTCAGTTGTCTCTCATTCCATTATGCAGTATAGTCGTTTTTTCGTCCTATTGTCAACTATGGCGGCTATGGCGATGGTCAACCTTGACGCTCCCTCAGTAGGGGGCACCTGCGGGTGTGTTGCGGGAAGCTGGTTCGCGCACGCTTCCCATTCTGGTGGGGTTTGTGGTTTTTTCGACGAAGTCAAAAAAAACACAACCCCCACGCCAAAGCTGTGGCACGCAGTTGCGTGCGTTCTTTGCCGTGCGCAAGCAGCACACAATACAGGTGAAACCGTGAAACCTGTAGAGCTTGACGCTCCTGTAGATACCGTGTATAGTAGAAAGAGAGGGCATACGACAGCGGTATGTCAAAAGAAGAAAGGAGGTACGCAACGAAGCGTTTTTCCAGAAAGTAACTCCAGGATCACCATGACCGGTGATCTTTGTTCATTCCGGTGCCGTATCTTGTGAGGAAGGTCCTGGGCTTGATAAAAACCAATGGAGGTTTGATTATGCGTTTGAAAACGCCCCCCCAATTACTCATGTTCCTGCTTATTGCCATGCTGCTTGCCGCCTGTGGTGGAGGACAATCAGCAACACAATCTTCGGGAGACTCAGAATCCGCTGGACAATCAGGTGAAGAAGAAAGCACCTCATCTGAAGACGGCGATAGCCAAGAAAGCAGCACAGCCGCAGATATCACCCTTGAAAGCAACATAGAGGCTGATGAATTCACCGGTGGTGAAGACCTCTCTGGAACCACCGTAACCATTTTTGGCGCATTTGTCGAAGACGAAGCAGCCCGCTTTGAATCTGCGATGGTGCCATTTGAAGAAGCCACCGGCATTGATGTTGTCTATGAAGGCAATAGCGACTTTGAAACACTCATCACAACACGTGTTGAAGGTGGCGACCCGCCAGACATCGCTGGATTTCCACAACCAGGCTTGATGAAACGGTTTGCGGATGAAGCGATAGATGTGACCACCTTGATGGACATGGAATATTTGCAGACCCAGTACGATCAGAGCTGGCTCGATATGGCAGCAACTGAAGATGGCAAAATGGTTGGCATCTGGTATCGCGTCACGCTCAAAAGCCTGGTCTGGTATCCACCGAAAGCGTTTGCAGAAGCTGGCTATGAAATCCCACAAACCTGGGATGAACTGATAGCCCTCAGCGACCAGATGGTTGCCGATGGACACAAACCCTGGTATGCCCCTATGGAAAGTGGTGCAGCCACCGGCTGGGTTGGCACAGACTGGATTGAAGACATTATGCTCCGCACAACCTCGCTGGAAAACTATGACATGTGGGTCCGTGGCGAACTTCCCTTTAGCTCACCAGAGGTCAAAAACGCGTTTGAGCACATGGGCACCATCATGCTCAATGACGATTACATGTATGGCGGCCTCACCTCCATTCTGTCCAACTCTTTCTTTGATTCTGGTGAGCCACTGCTGGAAGACCCACCCAAAGCCTGGATGGTGCGCCAGGGAAGCCCGATGCCCGGCTGGCTTGAGCCAGTGCCAGAAGTGGGACCAGAGGGCGAACTCTACTACTTCTACTTCCCCCCGATTGATGAAACCTATGGCAGGCCAGCCCTGGTCGCCGGCGACATCTATAGCGTGTTCAATGATCGACCGGAAGTGCGTGCCGTTGCAAAATATATGACGACAGCGCGGTCTATGGAAGCCTGGATCAAGCAGGGGGGCATCCTCTCGCCGCATACAGATATCGTGATGGATTGGTACCCACCGGTGGACCGCGGTATCGCTGAAATTCTAGCAGAAGCAGATGCCTTCCGCTTCGATGGCAGCGACCTGATGCCGGGTGCAGTTGGGGCCGGTACCTTCTGGAGTGGCGTGGTAGACTACCTCAGTGGTGAGGACCTGGATAGCGTTCTGCAGACCATTGATGAGAGTTGGCCTGAAGAATAGGCTGACAGCCAGGTTTGCTCCCATACAAGCATTGCTGGCGCAAAGCGAAAAACACACGCAACCGCGTGCCAGAGCTTTGCTGTAGGGTGGGATGTTGGTGCAGCAAAGCTGCCACCAGCCTCCCACCCCACCATACAACAGGAAAAAACCAAAAAGGAGAAAATAACGATGACAACGATGGATCCGGAACAGCAAGGAAGCGGTTTCGCGAAAATGGTGACAACGGGGCCACTACGCATCGTGGTATCGTTTATTGTACCAGTTATCACCTTCCTTGTGCTCTATTGGAGCTTCAACTTCATGCGCAGTACCGAAGCTCCCAAACTCTTGATAGCGGTAGTTGCAATTGTCGTTGGGGTGGGGGGAGTCTGGGCGTTGTTCTTCACCACCGATAACCTCGTCTCTCTGCTCCCGGAAAAAACCCGCGAACTTGTACGCCCCTTTGTCTTTGTCGGGCCAGGGCTGGTCGTCCTCGTCGTGTATCTCGTCTATCCCGCTTTTTACACCCTCTCCATTAGCTTCTTTGGCCCACAATCAGAAAAATTTGTCGGGCTAAAAAACTATGTCTTTGCCTTTACTGCGGAGCCGATGCAAATAGCCCTGCGCAACAATGTCATGTGGATGATCTTCGTCACAACGATGGCTGTGGTGTTCGGCTTGATTATTGCTGTTATGGTAGACCGTATTGGCAAATGGGAACCAGTTGCCAAATCGCTCATTTTCCTACCAATGGCAATCTCAGCGGTTGGCTCCAGTGTTATCTGGCGGTTTATGTATTATGCCAAGCCTGAAGGCGAAGAACAAATTGGCCTGATCAATGCCATTATTGTCGGGCTTGGGGGTGAGCCAGTTGGCTTTATGATAGAAAAATCTATCAACAACTTTGCCCTGATGTTCATTATGATATGGACGCTCACCGGCTTTTGCATGATCATTCTCTCGGCAGCCGTCAAAGGGGTGCCGGATGAACTGCTCGAAGCGGCACGGCTGGATGGGGCCGGGGAAATACGCATTTTCTTCAGCGTCATTATCCCCTACATCAAAGGAACGATTATCACGGTGGCGACAACGGTCCTCATTATGGTGCTCAAAGTCTTCGATATTGTCTATGTGATGACCAATGGACGCTTTGACACCGAAGTCGTTGCCAACCGTATGTTCAACGAAATGTTCAAATTTGGAGACTATGGGCATGCCAGTGCGCTGGTCACTATCTTGATGCTGGCGACTATCCCCATCATGATCTACAACATCCGTAGCCTGCGAGCAGAAAAGAGGTAAACTATGAGTACGATACCAGAACATGCAACGACGACCAGCCAAAAATCAGATATTCGCAAGTTTTTGAGTGGATTACCGGTCCGCATCACTGTACTGGTCATCTGCTTCATCTGGTCGCTGCCGACGGTTGGCTTGTTTATCAGCTCATTTCGCGAGGAAGAAGCAATCAACGAGAGTGGCTGGTGGACGGTTTTTCTGCATCCCTTTCAGTTCACGCAGTGGACGCTGGAAAATTATACGACCGTTATCGAGGCAGATGGCATGGGCAATGCCTTCCTGAATAGTCTGCTGGTTGCCATTCCCTCGGTTGTTATCCCCATAACGATTGCCGCATTTGCCGCCTATGCGTTTGCCTGGTTGGAATTTCCGGGGCGCGGCCTTTTCTTCGCGGTCGTGGTGGGCTTGATGGTCGTGCCCCTGCATGTGGCACTCATTCCCATGCTGCGTCTGTATACGTCTGTTGATTTGAATGGCACTTATCTGGGTATCTGGCTGGCGCATACCGGCTTTGGGATGCCGCTGGCTATCTATCTGCTCTATGGGTATATTTCGTCTATTCCAAATGAAATTATGGAATCGGCAAAAATAGACGGAGCATCGCCTTTCCTGGCGTTTACGCGGTTGGTCTTGCCGCTCTCAGTGCCAGCTATCGCTTCTTTTGCCATTTTCCAATTTCTCTGGGTCTGGAATGACCTGCTGGTAGCACTCGTTTTTCTGGGCACAGAGCAAGAAGTTGCCATTCTGACCTCACGTCTTACAGAACTGGTCGGATCAAAGGGCCAGGATTGGGAGGTGCTGACCGCAGGCGCATTCCTGACCATGATCGTACCGCTGGTCGTCTTCTTCTCATTGCAACGCTACTTCGTGCGCGGCATGATGGCCGGTTCTGTCAAAGGATAAGCCATGCTCATTGGAAGTTCACCCCCTCAACGGGGGTCATCCCGCTGCACGCTCCGTTTGCAAACGGGACGGAAACGCACGCAGGGGCGTGCCAACCCATTCTGGTGGGGCTTGTGGTTTTTGCCGTCATAGCCGGCAAAAACCACAAACCCCACGCCAAAGGGGAGCGTGCAGGAACCTGGTTCTCGCACACCC
>CAYFVX010000338.1:0-5441 GCA_964346425.1 uncultured Chloroflexaceae bacterium
GTTTTCATAATTATACGGCGGTGTTGATGGCAATATATGCAAAAGGGGATAGGGGATAGGTTTCCTTTGAGCAAGTGGTGGCCGCTTTATGTTTGCGCGAAGTTGTGACACATGGTGCAAGCACCGCTTGTGGAAGGAAGAGCATGAGATGTAGGAGCAAACTAGATGACTGATAAATGTCATCACATTGACGAGGATACGGGCGAAAATGTGCGGGAGACGGTAGCCAGGCTGCGTGAAGAGAATCAGCATTTGCGTGAGCAGGTGCGCCAACAGGTACGCATTGAACAGACGCTTGTGTCCATGCAGCGCCAGATGGATGAACAGGTACATCTCTATCGCCAGTTGCATGAGGTTGGGCAAAAGTTGGTACGGGTATTTGACCTGGATGTTTTGCTGGAAACGGTGACAGACTTTGTGCTCTATGTGCTCAACTTTGAACGGTGTGTTTTCTTGCTGTACCAGGATGAAGCGCAGCAGTATCAGGTAGCGGCGCAGGATGGGTATTATGCGCAGGAGGATAGAGAGCTGCTTTCGACGCTGGCGATAGCGCAAGATGATCCGTTGCTCGTCGGGTTGCGCAAAGGAGAAAGTTCTTTGCTCTGCACGGCATTGTGTGAGCAGGAGGAGTTACGAGCGTTGGGGCAACGTTTAGGGATGGATGAGTTTGTTGTGTTTGGATTATTGGAGGGGGAGGGTTTACTGCCAGGGTTGCTGGCGGTGGGGAATACGCGCCAGCAGGCTGCTTATCAAACGCGTATTGATGCAGAGGGACAGGTGATGCCTGCGCTGGCAAGTCTGGTCAATCAGGTTGCGACGTTGCTTACGAATGTTCGTTTGTATGCGGCGATCAGGCAGGAGCGCAATGTGCTTGAGCAGAAAGTGGAGGAACGAACCAGGGAGTTACAGGCTTTGCAGGAAGCACGGGTGCGTGAGTTGTCTACGCCTTTGATTCGGCTTACAAGTAGTGTGCTTTTGATGCCGCTGGTGGGGCAGATGGATGACCAGCGGGCACGGCAGGTTATGGAAACATTGCTGGAGGGCATTGCTGTGCATCAGGCGGAGGTTGCGATTCTGGATATTACCGGGGTTGCGACGGTTGATAGCCAGGTTGCGAGCGGGTTGGTTCAGACGGCAAGGGCGGCTGCTTTGTTGGGGACACAGGTTGTCTTGTCGGGTATCAGTCCAGTGATAGCGCGAACGCTGGTGCATTTGGGAGTAGATACAGGTTGTATGCAGACATGCACAAGTCTGGAGGGGGCGGTGGTTGATGCGCTGGCATAAGGGCCTGAAGATGCAAAGGTGCAAAGCGGCGGATTGCGATGCAATGACGAATTGAGCAATACAGCTCCTATTTGTGCTACAATGGTTGCAAAGGCTGGCAGAATGCTTTCCAGGCGGGATATTTTTATGCTTTATGTTGGGGTGATGAGGATGCGGTTGCTCAGACGGTATGGTGGGTTGCTGCTGGCGGGCTGGTTGCTGCTGGTAGCGGTTGCGCCGGTCTGGGGACAGGCGACCCGCGAGCCTGATTTGCAAGCGTATGAACAGTGGTTGCGCGAGGCGTTTGCAGCCGCGCAACGGCATGATCTTGTGGGACTCCGCGAGGTGGCTCCGCGGCTGGTGGCGACGCAGGCGGTTGTGCTGCCAGGTGGTTCGTCGGTGCCGGTGAATAATGGCTGGCTGGCAAAGGAACTGGCGGAGGCTGAGCCTGATTTACCGCGCATTGCGCAACGGTTGGGTGCGCTGATTGATGCGCTGGTACTGACTGGTGAGCGGAGAGATGCTGAGGAGGCACGGCAGCAGTTACGTGATATGTTGAATCGTCCGCCGTTTGCAGCGCAGGAGTCGCGCAATAGTTTGCTGGCGCAGTTTCTCGACTGGTTGTTTGAAACGTTTGGTCATTTGCTGAAACCGCCTGGTGAGCCTGGCAGTGGGCCTGCCAATGTGTTGGGCTGGATTGTTTCTGGTCTAGGGGCGGTGCTGGTTATCGGGGTTCTGATCTATTTGTTGCTGGGCATGCGGCGGTCGCTGGTGGGAGAGGCGCGAGTGTCAGGCCAGTCGGAGGAAGAGCGGTTGACGGCAAGCGGTGCGCTGGAGCAAGCGGATATGCTGGCACGAGGTGGAGATTATCGTTCTGCTATGCGCTATTTGTATCTTTCGTCGTTGAAGTTACTGGATGAGCGAGGTATTTTGCGCTATGACCGTGCGTTGACCAATCGTGAGTATTTGAAACGGCTGGAGCATACAGAGGCTCGCCAGCGGCTGGCCCCAATTGTGGAGACATTTGATCGGGTATGGTATGGGCATGCGCCGCTGGATGGGGAAGGGTTTCGCGCCTATCAGCAGCAGGTGGAAGGGTTGCGCAACCTACGGGCGTAAGCGCGTACTCCCAAATTCGGATAATCAGGCAAGATACCACGAATACCACAAATACCACGAATGTCTCTCTCTCATGGGAAACATATTGTTTGCAGACGAGTATGGATTGAACTATGAGCAATCGGCGTGATATGTTTATTCTGTTCGGGTTGTTTGGCGTGCTGGTGGTGTTTACACTGCTGGGGCCAGGTCGTTCGCGGGAGGAAACGTTCAGCAGTACGCCTACTTCGCATTCGAGCGCACCACGAGGTGCGCTCGCGTTGTTTCGCTGGCTTGAAGGGATGGGATATGATGCCCGCCGACTGGAGTATACCCGTTTTTCGTTAGAGGAAAGTGCCGATGCGTTATTTATCCTCAATCCCACGGAGGCTATCAATCGAACCCAGACGGAGATGATTCTGGAGTGGGTTGAAGCCGGGGGAACGCTGGTGCTGGTGGATAGTCGGTCGGCGTTTTTTGGCGGGGGTAATCAGTTGTTGCGCGAACTGGATCTCCTGGTGCAGAGTGCCAGCGATGAGGTAGGCACTATCGAGCGGGCATCGGTTTTGCAGCCGGCGTTGCATACGCCACCAGTGCAGGATGTGCTGGTGCGGACAGAGTATGTGGTGGGGGGGAAGCGTTCCGATGTCGCGCCGCTGGTGGGCGTGCCTGTCGAGGAGCAAGCAGATGATGCGGGATCAAGGGAAGCGCAGGCAGAGGTGGATGCGACGGGCGAGGAACAGGTGTTTGAAGCTGTACTGGTTAGCTTGAAGCAGGGCGAGGGGTATATTTATGTGAGTTCAGCGATATTTCCTTTTACAAATGAAGGGTTGCGGGATGAGCAGAATGCGAACCTGGTCCTCAACCTGTTGCGCAGTGTGTCGCGGGGTGGGGTTGTGGTGTTTGATGAGTGGCATCATGGGTTTCATACGCCACCTTCGCTGCGTTCGGTGGTGCTGAGCAGTCCGTGGGGGCAGGCAGTGGTGTATGGTGTGCTGGTGGTGGCTGTGTATCTGGTGTGGACAGGACGGCGGTTTGGGCGGCCGGTGCCGCTGCAGGAGGACGTGGCGTTGCGCAGTAGTGCCGAATATGTGGAAAACATGGCAGACCTGTTGCAGCGCGGGCGCAAGCATGATTTTTTGCTGCGCCACTACCGCAGTATGTGCAAGCGGCGTATTGCCCGTCCTTATGGGATTAACCCCCAATTGGCAGATGCGGATTTTATCGCTGAACTGAAGCAGTTTGGGGGGGAAGATGCGAAGCAGTTTGGGCCGTTGCTCAAACAGTTGGATACGCAGGATGTGAGCGAGGAGGAACTGGTGCGTATTGTGGCTGCGGCAACGACGGAATTGGATACACGCAAAGCAACAAACAGAAATCGGATGTGGTAATGGGGTCCAGGTTGCAATCCATCCTTGATATTGTGGATGAGGGACTGCGTGTTTATCGTCGGGGTTTCAGTGGGTTTGTGGTGATTACCGCGTTGTGGCTGGTGCCGATTGCCATCGGGATGGGTGGTTCGATGGCGGCCGCAGAGTATTGGGGGGATACCGCAACTTTTTTTGTTACCCTGGTCTGGATGGTGCTTGCACTACCGCTGGCACTTTTGCTCATTGGCGGGATCAGCCGTGCTACGCTGGTGGTGCAGGCGGAACAGGGAATAGAGTTGCGCAAAATGCTGGCGGTTCCACCGGTGCGGTTGATGGGCATGGGTTGTTATAGTCTGGTTTTTTATCTGGTTGCAAATATTGTCACCTCGGCACTCAGTATGTTCTGTCTGTGCCCATTGTATATGGGGTTGGTGTTTTTGCTTGGAAGTGTTGGCGTTGGTCTGGGCGAGAGCCAGGTCGGTGAAGGAATCATGCTATTGCTGGGTATGGTTCTGGGGCTTTTGCTGCTGCTGATCTATGGATTGGCACTGGCGATGAGTGGGGCTACGTTTAGCAGTCTGATTTATGCAGTGCAACCGTTTGTCCAGAAGGACCTGCGATTTGGGGTTGCGGTAGAACGCAGTGTCAATCTGGTTTTTTATCGGTTTGGTTTTAATCTGCTGGCATTTTTGCTCTGCAGTATCATTTTTGCAGCGATGGCGATAGCGGCCTCGGTGGCTATCGGGGTGTTGCTGCCATTACCCTTGCTATGGGCTTTGGGAGGGGAGTCGGCTATTGCGCAAGTGAGCAGTGCTATTGCCTGGTTGTTGGGCTTTCTCGTGGTGCTTCCTCCGATGCCTATCTGGATGGCGTTGCTGTATCAACGCAATTTTGCTCTGCGCGAAGGAATTGGGCTGGAAGCGCGGATTGTGGAGCGGTTGGGATGAGCATGATTCGCTTTCGCCTGCCATTGATGTTTGTGGTACTGGTGTTGTTGCCCGCTTTGATTATCAGTGCCAGTACGGTCTGGTTGGGACTGCAAGGCGGAAAGCGACAGATTTATAATCAACTGCAATCGGTGGCGACGCTCAAAGAGGCGGAGATAAAAACCTGGATTGCCAATATGCATGCGCATCTGGCAACGACAATTTATCCGCATGATGTGCCTGATTTGCTGGACCCGCTGTTTCAACGCTCTCCTGATGACCCCGCCTATCGTGTCGCGTATACCGAAATCCATCTGCACTTTGAGCGGGAGATTGCGCATTCAGACCTGTTTGAAGAAATTTTCTTTATGGATACCGAGGGTCGCGTGATGGTTTCGACTGACCGCACGCGGGAAGGGAATGAGCATAGCTTTCAGCGGTATTTCTGGCACGGGTTGAAGCAACCGTATGTAGAGTCGCTGTCCTCCTCAACCTACCAGGCTCGCAATTCGGTGGTGACGGTGCGTCCTGTGCTGGATGAGGATGGGCGAACACGGGGCGTGCTGGCAGGAAGGGCGAGTTCCTCTCGCATGAATCAGATTATGCGTGAGCGGGCCGGGCTGGGGGAAACGGGTGAAACGTATCTGGTGGGTGCCAATATGGTCTTACTTACCGAGGCACGTTTTGCTGATCCGAATCGGCAGTTCCTTCGTGTCCGTACCCGTGGCGTAGAAGAAGCACTCAAAACGCAGGAAAACGGCTATGCGTCCTATCTCAACTATCA
>CAYFVX010000339.1:0-5434 GCA_964346425.1 uncultured Chloroflexaceae bacterium
GGGACGTGAGGCCGCTATTCGTTCGCTGCAGGGGGCTGGCTTGACGGTGACAGCTATTACTGATGTGACACCATTGCCACACAATGGGTGTCGTCCGCCAAAGCGTCGTCGGGTATAGTTGAGAATAATGGAGGAGTGTGCATTTTATGGCACGTTATCGTGGGCCAGTGGGGAAAATTAGTCGGCGACTGGGAATTGGCGTGACGGAAAAAGGACAGCGTATATTGAGTAAACGTCCTTTTCCGCCTGGTCAGCATGGCCCTGGTGCGCGAAGACGACAGGTCTCTGACTATGGGTTGCAGTTGAATGAGAAGCAGAAAGCCCGCCATGTGTATGGGTTAATGGAGCGGCAGTTTCGTCGCTTGTTTGAGCAGGCATCACGCCAGAGCGGTGTGACGGGCGAGTATTTGCTCAGTCTGCTTGAACGTCGTCTCGATAATGTCGTCTATCGGCTGGGGATGGCTACTACTCGTTTTCAGGCGCGTCAATTGGTTACGCATGGTCATATCATGGTGAATGGTCGAAGAACGAACATTCCCTCATACACGGTACGGGTGGGGACAGTGGTTTCTGTACGCCCGGAAAGTATGCGTCGTACTTATTTTAAGAATCTGGTTGATAGTGGGACATTGAAACACTATCAGGTGCCAGATTGGTTGCATTTGAAGCCTGCTGAACTTTCCGGGGAGGTTATTGCTCTGCCGCGTCGTGAAGATGCGGAGCCAGATATCAATGAACAGTTGATTGTTGAGTTCTATAGTCGGTAAAATGGAATACGTACATATAGCGCGAGATGCTACCTCTCATGACACAATCAGAAGGAAATAATGTGGAGGGGTATTTACCTCACCAGGGACAGGGAAAAGAGTTGAGCGAGCTTGTCGCCACCCACGATAATTTGCATTCAAGGAGGCGATCTGTGCTTGATATCGCCATGCCTAAAATAGAGGTCGTTCAGGCGGCCGAAAACTATGGGCGATTTAAGATTGAACCACTGGATCCTGGGTATGGGCACACGTTAGGGAATGCACTCCGTCGCGTGTTGCTGTCTTCTATTCCAGGTTCGGCAGTGACCAAGATAAAGATAGATGGAGTGTTCCACGAGTTTTCGACAGTAGAAGGTGTGAAAGAAGATGTCACCGAAATAGTATTGAATGTCAAGGGTATACGTCTTCGATCCTATGCCGAGCGTCCGCTGAAGTTGTTTTTGTCGAAGCGCGGGCCGGGCGTTGTTCGGGCCGGGGATATAGAGTTGCCGAGCAACGTTGAATTGTCTAACGCGGATCATTACATCTGCATGCTCGATTCTGAAGATGCTCGTATGGAGCTGGAGATGACGGTTGAGCGTGGGCGAGGGTATATTGCTGCCGATCAACGTGATACGTTGCCTATTGGTGAGATACCCATAGATGCTATTTTTACGCCTATTCCCCGCGTGAATTATGTGGTTGAGAATACCCGTATTGGGCAGGCAACCGACTTTGACCGGTTGCTTCTGGAAATCTGGACTGATGGGACGGTCAAGCCGGGTGATGCGTTGAGCCATGCTGCTCAGGTTCTTGTCCAATATTATCAAACAATTGCGGACTTTAATCGGCTTACCCAGGAACAGGTTCCGCAAGAGGTCGTGCCAAGTGGGCTGACTGTGCCGCCTGATATCTATGATACGCCTATTGAGGATCTGGATTTGTCCACCCGGACGTATAACTGTCTCAAACGGGCTGATATTACGAAAGTGGGGCAGGTTTTGCAAATGGATGAAAAAGCCTTGCTTTCTGTGCGCAATCTTGGACAGAAGAGTATGGAAGAGATTCGTGACAAGCTTGTGGAGCACGGATATATTCCAAAAACTGATGAAGAAGGCTAAAACAAGCGTTCAGGTGTTGAGTTTATAAGGTAGAAATGTTATGCGGCATCGAAAGAAAACAAAGAAGCTCGGGCGTTCACAGGAACATCGGAAAGCGTTGTATCGTAATCTGATGGTTTCTTTGATAGAACACCGTCGTATTCAGACGACTCTTGCAAAGGCGAAGGCGGTGCAGCCTGAAGTTGAACGGCTCTTCACGATAGCTCGTCAAGATACGCCGCATGCCCGGCGTATGGCTTTGTCGAAGCTGGCAAGTAAAACAGCAATGCGCGAGCTTTTTACCTATGCTCCTTCTGAGTATGGGGGGCGGCCGGGTGGTTATACCCGGATTACGCGGCTTGGTCCACGTCAGGGAGATGGGGCCGAGATGGCGGTGCTCGAACTTGTTTAGTGCGGTATGCGTACTATTGCCCTGAAGCTTGCCTATGATGGAACGGATTTTCATGGCTCACAGTGGCAACCTGCTGCTCGTACTATCCAGGGAGAGGTTGAAGCTGCCTGGATGAGATTAACCCAGGAGCAGCAACGTTTTCTTTTTGCGGGGCGTACTGATGCAGGGGTGCATGCTCAGGGGCAGGTTGCTCATGTCCGCACCAACACACACCATTCGACGGGGACGATACAACGAGCTTTGAATGCTCTTCTCCCTGATGATATAGCGGTACTGCAAAGCTGGGAGGCAACTCCTGATTTTCACGCACGGTATAGTGCGGAGTGGCGCTGGTACCGCTATTTGCTGAGTATGGAACCCGTGCTTCTCCCGCAATTGCGCTGGTATGTGCTTCGTGTGGGTGGTGTGCTTGATGTTGCGGCTATGCATGCTGCGCTCATTCCATTCCACGGGCGGCATGATTTCGCTGCTTTTACCACGGAAAGGCATCCTGGCCCAACGGAACGGGTCTGTTATCAGGCTACGTGTCATATGATTGACTGGCAGGGTGTTCCGTTGGTGGCGATTGACCTCGTTGCCAATGGTTTTTTGCAGCATATGGTGCGGATTGTGGTGGGAACGTTGTTGCTGGTTGGCAGGGGCAAGATGGCGATAGGGGAATTTGAACGCATATTGAGCGAACAGGATCGGCAAGGAGCAGGTGCTACCGTGGCTGCGCATGGGTTGACTCTTATGGCAGTGGGTTATTCAGAGGATAGAACATGAAAACGTATTCACAAAAAAAGTCTGAAGTGCAGCGTGATTGGTATGTGATAGATGCAAGCGGTCTGGTTCTTGGGCGGCTTGCAACCCAGATTGCTACGTTGCTGCGTGGTAAGCACAAACCAACCTATACCCCTTCGATGGATGGGGGGGACTTTGTGGTCGTGATCAATGCTGAAAAAGTGCGTGTGACCGGTCATAAGGCTGAGCAAAAAATGTATTATCGCCACACCGGATATCCCGGTGGGTTGCGGCAGATGACGTATAAGGAGATGATGCAGAAACATCCGGACCGTATTTTGCGTCTTGCTGTCAGGCGTATGATGCCCAAGACTCGCATGGGCCGAAAGCAGATGATCAAGTTGCGTATCTATGCCGGGCCACATCATCCGCATGCTGCGCAGCAGCCCAGGGTCTATGAGCCACGTCCACAAGGCTAAGCGGAGGATGTTGCTAGTGGGGGAGAGGTTGTGTTGTAGTGGAGAAGAACAATGAATGAACAACTACGGTATTTTCAGGGAACTGGTCGCCGCAAAACGTCGGTGGCGCGGGTCAAGTTGTTTCCAGGCAGTGGTGAGATGACGGTGAATGGGCAAAAGCCGGAGGAGTATTTTGGTCCCCGTGATTACTGGCTCAATACGCTTCGCTGGCCGCTGGAATTGACAGATACGGCCACCAATTATGACATTTTCATTAAAGTGCGGGGGGGCGGGATTTCTGGACAGGCAGATGCAGCTCGCCTGGGGATTGCCCGGGCCTTGCTGGATGCTAATGCCGATCTGCGCCCAACGCTGAAAAAAGCTGGCTTGATTACCCGTGATGCACGGGCGAAAGAACGCAAAAAAGCTGGTCTGAAGCGTGCGCGAAAGCGACCACAATACACGAAACGTTAAAGAACAGGCGGTTTTTTAGTTTTCGCGAGAAGTTTCTCAGCTATCAGTTGGTTGGTAGCTGAGAAGGTTACTTCAGCATATGCGGGTCATTACTGGAACAGCAAAGGGGCATCGTCTCAAAGCACCACCAGGGCTTTCCACTCGCCCTATGTTGGATAGGGTGAAAGAGTCGTTGTTTTCGGTGTTGGAGGGGTATGGTGCGTTGTATGGGCAGGGGCTTGACCTGTATGCAGGGAGTGGATCGCTGGGGATTGAGTGTCTTTCACGCGGGGTTGATGCGGTTGATTTCGTTGAACAAAGCGGAAGTGTTTGCCGAATTATTCGTCAGAATATCGAACATACGGGTTTCCAAAAACGAGCCCGTGTTTTCTGTTTGCCGGTTGCTCGCTTTCTCCGACATGAGAAGCCAGCAAAAACCTATGATATAATCATTATGGATCCGCCATATGCTGATCCGGATATAGCGCAAACGATCTGGACGCTGGCTGAGCGTGGGCCAGGGGTTGTTGAGGGTCTGCTGGTTGTTGGGCACTCGCCGCGGGTTGATCTGGCGGATGAGTATGGGGCGTATCAGCGAATGAAGTTTCGGCGACTGGGAGATTCGTGTTTTTCGATCTATGAAAAAACCGCGAACGTCGGAGAATGAGAGGTACATGCGTGCAGCTTTTTCTTTTCCAGACTTTGAGTGTATAAGGACAGAAGCGTGACTATTGCACTCTACCCCGGGAGTTTTGACCCGGTGACCAATGGGCATCTTGATACCGCTATTCGTGCAGCTCGCCTGTTTGATCAGGTGGTTATGGCTGTTTTTGACCGTCCAAGTAAGAACCTGCTTTTTTCTACCGAAGAACGGGTAGCGTTGTTGCGTCAGGTTGTTTCGCATCTTCCGCGGATTAAGGTGGTGTCCTATTCGATACTTACGGTACACTTTGCCCGAGAGATTGGAGCCAGTGTGATTGTCCGTGGGTTACGGGATGTGAGCGATTTTCAGCATGAGTTTCAAATGGCCCAGATCAATCAGGCCCTTGTTTCAGATATTGATGTGGTTGTTTTTATGGCAGACCGCAAGTTTACATTCTTGAGTTCCAGCGCGGCGCGTGAGATAGCTGCGCTTGGTGGGGATGTTAGCGAGTTTGTTCCTCCTCCCATTGCCCAGGCACTGTATCGGAAGTTTAGAGAAATCAATGGTGTGTAAGGGGGTGAGTAGTCATCGAGCTGGACGATTTAATTGATGAATTGGAAGAATCGTTAGCTGCGGGGCGTCGGGTACCCTTTAGTGGCTATTTGCTGGTTGAAGAGGAGCAAATTCTCGATATCATCGATCGTATGCGCGTTGCTGTTCCGGAAGAGTTGAAAAAGGCTCGACGTGTCATTCAAGAGCAGGATCGGTTGCTGGAAGAAGCACGGGCGCGGGTGCAACACGTACTCGAAGAGCAGGGGCTTATGGCAGCCATTGAAGATGAGCGTCAGCGTCTTTTGAAACAGGCGGAAGAAGAGGCGGTGCAGGTTCGTGCAGGTGCC
>CAYFVX010000340.1:0-5424 GCA_964346425.1 uncultured Chloroflexaceae bacterium
GCGGGCAGTTTCAACATGTTGCTTTTTGTTTGCTGGAATTGTACAATGAAGCGAACAAGTGAAGCGGTAAAACTTCTGATTTTCGCCCATGTAGCGGGAAAGAAACGTCACTAAAAGGTAGCCTATGATTACCCGTATCGAAATAGATGGTTTCAAGACGTTTCAAAGTTTCCAGGTTGAGCTTGAACCCCTGCAAGTCATCGTTGGCGCAAATGGTTGTGGCAAGAGCAATCTTTTCGACGCACTCCTCCTCCTATCCCATCTGGTAACGACCGATATCCATTCAGCGTTTGCGAACGTGCGCGGTGCAGAACATGAGTTATTCACCCTCCTGCCCGATGGAACACTGGTTGATCGGATGAAACTGGCGGTCGAATTACTCTTAGACCGCTCCATACAAGACCTCTGGGGCAAGCAATCTGAACTGCAGCATACCCGGATGCGCTACGAACTGGAACTGGCTCGTCAATGCGATGATCATGGCAGGGAACAGCTTTTTCTGCTCGCTGAACAACTCATTCCCATTCCAGTAAATAACGATAGCTGGCTACAACGCATACAGCAACAGCAGAGTGACATGTGGTTGCAGTCAGCCAGGAGTATACGAACACATCCCTTCATCTCAACGCACGCGGAAGACGAACATCTGACCCTACAACTTCACCCGGATGGGAAAAGCGCACAGCCGCTACAGAAAACCGCATCCAAAGGTGAGATTAAACAAACGATGCTGAGTATTGTCCCTGGCAATGATTTTCCGCATGCCAATGCTACTCGTGAAGCACTACGTCGTGTAGCTCCCTTACATCTCAATCCTGAAGTTATCGGTGAGCCAGACTCGTTCCTGGGCAGTTCTCTGCTTACTGCTGAAGGACGCAATCTCACCCGTATGCTTGCCCATATGCAAGCCGAAGACCCTGGTCTCATCACGGATGTTTCGCGTGACCTGGCATATCTGGTGCCAGGCATGATCAACGTTCATATTGCAGAAGTTACTGGTCGTCACACGCTGCAGGTACAAACAGAAGATGGACGGGTGTTTGCTCCGCATTTGCTCTCAGATGGGGTCAAAAGGTTGCTGGCACTGATTGCGCTCAAAAACAACCCTGACCATGCAGGTACCCTTTGCATGGAGGAACCAGAAAATGGGATACACCCATCGTATTTGAAGAAAATCGTCTGGCTGTTGTGTCATCTGGCAACCGATTTTTCCGATGTGTCGCAGAGCGACCAACCTTTGCGCCAACTGCTCATAAACACCCATTCGCCAGTGTTGATCAGTCAACCAGCCATATATCCGCATATTATCTTTGCGCATATGGCAACGCTGGTGCAACCAGGAAACGACGTCGCTCCGATGCGTGTGACCCGCATGACACCGCTCCTGCTCGACCAGCAAACAAAACAGCAACATGAAAGCGAACGGGCCGAAGAAATCTATACGCTGCAACAAGTTTTGCGCTATCTGGATAGTGCCGATGTTCATGAAGCTCGTTTGAGCATTGAGAAACGTATTGCTCAATGATGACCCTGGTTATGGCTCTGTATGCTGAAGGACGCTCAGATGAGCGTTTTTTGCCAACAGTTATCCAACGAACGACCCAAAACCTCCTGGATCAGAAGGGAAGCGACAATATTTATGCCCTGGAACCCTTTGTGCTTGATGATAGCACCTTGAAGCAACGTCCAACCCAGAGTGAACGCATCCTTGAAGCTGCACGCACTACAAACGGGTATCACATGTTGATCATTCACGCGGATGCTGATGCACCAACCGCCGAACGTGCTCTTCGTGAACGTGTTCAACCAGGAGTTGAGCAAGTTCAACTCGCAGTAGACGACGAGGCAATATTCTCTATGTCGCTATCCGTGATGGAAATATCTGTCTTGAATACGATTCCCAACGGGGTTCTTGTCCTCGAAAAAGTCTCCACATGTGAGCTACCCCCTGCTCCCTCATACCATGTTCGGGTAAATAGTTGAGAAAACTGGTGCAATAGAGCGCATTGCAGACACTCATCACTCATCACTCATCACTCATCACTCGTCACTCGTCACTCGTCACTCGTCACTGGTATTACTCCGCCGGCACGTGTATGCCCGGCTCGCGTGGCTGCTGCCCACTGCGGTAGAACTTCTGGTTTTCGCGCACGTAGAAGGGAAAATCCGCTTGCCAATATTGCCGCGGGTCTTGCTGAAAAAGCTCGGCAAAGCTGTTGTACAAATCGGAGTTTTGCTGCTCGAAATAGTTGGGGTTGCGGAAGAACATTTCCAGATAGCCCGCGATAAACTCCGAATCGTTCTGAAACACATACGGGTGTCCAATCGGCACCGGGTCGTTTGCACTGGCCTCACCGGCGGAAAAACGGAGATACCGCTCTAGCTCAATCTGTTTGCCCTTGCAAAAGAGGGCACGGGCATGCGAGCTATAGACCGCCCCATCCGACGGGCGCAAACCCGGCAAGAAGCCTGAACTGCGCGTCATCTGCTGGCTCCCCGCATCAAAATAATCCAGCATATGCCCAAACTCGTGCAGAAAGGGAGCGACGCCGGGCGTTCGCCCCTTAAACCCTTCGTAGAGCCGCGAGACGGTCAATTGCAAACTCTGCTTGCCAGGATTGTAGCAGCCGCCAGCCACCCCGCCACCATCCTTGAACGCCTGCGGCGTGGTGTATAGCCAGATATGGCGCGGGCTACTCAGCAAACATTCCAGAATGTCGCGCCGGGCGAAAAACAACTCGGCAAGCTGCCCCGCCACCATATGCGCAATGTCCGCGGACATGGCATGCGTGATATCCTCTTGCTGCTCGGCAAACAACCGCAGGTCAAAGCCGGGGTGCGCAATAATCTCACGAACCAGTTGGTAAAAGGCAGTATGCTGCTCTCCAGCAAGGGTTGAGGTAATGGGGAAATAGCGGTCGAGCGCGGCTGGTTGGTCGGTCAGCAAGAACACAAACGCCGCCAGTTGCGGCCGACATGTTTCATGCGTCAGGCGGGCATAGTCTTCCACCACCAGCGCAAGGTCGGCGGCCTGCACCACACCAATGGGTGCGGCAAATTCCAGCACCTCATCCGTCGCCACCTGCACATTGCCGATGTTCAGGTGCTTGCCAGCAGATTGCACGCGGGCATGCTGCAAGCCTGCGAAATCGAGGGAGCGGCTTATGGGCAGAGGAGAAGGAACCGGCGGCAAAGGAGACGATTCTTGCTGTGATTCTGATGGCGGAAAAAGGAACTGCAACAATTGCTTCAACACCTGGACAAACTCCTTATCTTCTACTCGATAGGATACTGTTCAAGTTCTTTCAGGAGTGCTTCGACCTCTGAGGTATACTCAATAGAGGCAAATGACACTTCCCTGACCTATCCGGAGCTTTGCGTCTTTGCGCCTTTGCGAGAGGCCCTTGCAGAACACTTCTCAACATTTCCTCTGCTACGAAGTTCTGAGCCAGCGTTTTGCCTTTTCCACGTCATCGAAATAATGCACCGTCAGGTTCGTATTCTCCACCTTGTTCATGATACGGTCAACGGACCATTTGGCGATAACGTTTTCGGGAACGACGATAGCCATGTGAGTCAACCCAGCCGCCAGCGCATGGGGAAACCAGTTGGTGTTTGACCAGTCCTGGTCTTCATGGGCCACCACGCCGATAGAGCGCAGGTCAGCCAGCCACCTTTTGCTGCGTTTCTCCTTCACCAGTTCCAGCCCCTTGTCCAGCCCTTTGCGAAAATCCTCACCCAGCACAAACTTCTTCCACTCCATAACCACACATTCGGTAATGCTATCCCAGCGGATCGTCAGAAACGGCTCGTCAAAGTACACCATACTCTGCATCCTCCTCGCATATCACTCACCACTGGTATGCAGTGTAGGTGACTTCTGCATGCCCGTCAAGCAAACGTTTCTACAGAACAAGGTTCTCTGGGAGAATGAGTGCAGTTACCTTTGTCCACCGTCTACGCTCCATCGCCCATGTTCCTTGTGGAAATCTGGCGGCTACCAAACCCCTACTCCACATCTCCAACTCTCTGCGTCTCTGCGCCTCTGCGCCTCTGCGTTGAAATTCTTCCGTTATCAACAGAGTTTTTACGGGTTGCACGCCTGCCCACCGGATACCCCACCATCTTGGCAACATCCCCCACCACGCGAATGACCGGCACCAGCGCAAGCGCAGCGAGCTGCTTGTGCAATGGCAACGAACGTATCTGCGGCAGCAACCGACGGTAGGGAGCACGGGTATAGCCGAACACACCAGCCAGCAACAGCACACCGATAGGCCAGCGCAACCTGGGCAACCGCCAGACAGCCAGCAATACCAGCAGCAACCCGCTGTAGGTCGCATAACGAATGGCATGGCGCATGCCCCACAGCCCGGCTATGCCGTCGCCACGCGCATAGAAGTAATACTGTCGCGCAAAAGCCCGCAGGCTGGAGCGCGGGCGAAACAGCACAAGCGCATCTGGCACGAACACTCGCCGATAGCCAGCCGCCTCGATTGTCCTATCAAACAGCAGGTCTTCGCAATGGCTGATCCACTCCGGAAAGCCGCCTACCTGCTCCCAGACCTCCTTGCGGAACGCCATTGAATTGCCGAAGGGCAAAAACCGTTGCGCGTCTATCTCTTCGACAAAGCGATAGTTGGTCGCGCCCAGCACCAGCTCGAACAGGCTCCGCGGGTCGGGATGAAAAAAGCCACCCACATGGTCCGCCTCGCCGGTTTCGAGCGGCTGGATGATACGTGCCAGCCAGTCCCGCTCCAGCACCAACCCTGCGTCGGTACAGGCAATCAGTGTACCCGTCGCGGCCGCAATTGCGTGGTTGCGTCCCGACGAGATATTGTGTCCGCCTGCTACCAGCCGGATGCGTGGTTCGCGGGCCGCATAGCTCCTGACAATCTCCGCGGTCGCATCGCGGCTGCCGCAGTCATTGACGACAATCTCATCTGGCAAGCGGCTCTGCGCCAGCATCGAGTCGAGCAACTCGGCAATGGTATCCGCCTCATCGCGCACCGTGCAGATGAGCGATACAGACATACGCTCCTCCCATCGAAAACACTGTTGGTAAATCCCGGACAGGGCCTCACGCAAAGGCGCAAAGACACAAAGGACCGGACAGACGAAAGAACATTGCCAAGTATACCATGCCTGGGGGGGATGGATAGCCTATGCAAGAACCACATCGAAATAATCGTAGCCGTGGTTTGTAACCGCGGGATTTGCCCACAAGTCCGTCTCTTTTGTCGCAAAACCCGCCCGGCTGCTGCACGGTGGATGGGTCACTGACAACCAGCATTCCGCGGTTATAAACCGCGGCTACGATGTCTTTTTATCGCTTTGCAAAGCGATTTACAAAAATCATGCACATGGAACCCACGGGATGCGCAACGAGCTACCCGAAAACGATTTTCTACCGATTGGGATGCG